>DATBGJ010000236.1:0-1987 GCA_036558045.1 Thermoanaerobaculia bacterium | reverse complement strand
GTGCGGTAGGCGAACGGCTCGGAGACGAGCACGGCGCCGTCGCGCTGGAAGGCCGGCCAGACCTCGCCGGGCCGCCCCTCCTTGAGATCGAACGAGCGCAGGTTGCGGTCCTCGGTGCCGATCACCACCAGGCGGAGCGGACCGGCGGGGGAAGGGATCTCGACGCGGCGGATGAAGTGAATCCCGGCCACGCCCGGCAGCTTCGCCGCCCGGCGTGCGAGCTCGGGATCGAGCCTGCCGCCGTTGAAGCCGCCCGCCCGGCTGGGCACGGCGACGTAGACGTCCGCCTGCAGCGACATCTCCAGCCAGCGCACCACCGTCCCGCGGAAGCTCGCGATCATCACTCCGATCCCCACGGTGACGGAGACCGCGATCACCAGCGCCGCGATGGCCACGGCCGTGCGCGAGAGCGCGCCGACGACGCCTCCGGCGGCCATCCGACCGAGAATGCCGAAGAGGGCTCCCATGGGCCGGTGGAGGAGGCGCATCAGCAGCACCGTCGCGCCGGGCGTCAGGAGAGCGCATCCCAGGATCACGGCGAACAGGCCCGCGAAGCTCGCCGCCAGGCCGGACGGGACCAGCAATCCGGCGCCGAGCAGCAGCAGGCCCGCGCCGAAGGCCGTGGTGCGGGGGAGCGCCCGGCGCAGCCGCGCTTCCAGGAGCGAGCGGGTGAGCACCGCGCGCGGCGGCGCCTGCGTGGCTTCGAGCGCCGGCACGGCTGCGGCGAGCAGGGTCGCGCCGACCCCGAGAAGCGCGCCCTTGACGAGCGTCGCGGCGGGCACGGCCAGCTCGCGGACGGAGACGACGAAGTAGAGGTCGTTGATCGTCTGCGTGACCAGCCGCACCAGCCCGCGGCCGAGAAGCACGCCGCAGCCGAGGCCGGCGGCGGTGCCGAGCAGGGCCACGATCAGCGCCTCGCCGAGCACCAGCGCGAAGACCTCGCGGCGGGTCACGCCCAAGGCGCGCAGGGTGCCGATCCAGCCGCGGCGCTGCACCACCGAGAAGGTCATCGTGTTGTAGATGAGGAAGGCGCCGCAGACGAGGGCCAGCAGCGAGAGCGCGGTCAGGTTGAGCCGGAAGGCGCGCGTCATCTCCTCGCTCGTGCGCGTCCTGCCGGCGGCGGCGAGGATCTGGGCGTCGGCGGGCAACACCGCGGCGGCGCGGGCAAGCTGCCGCCTCTCTGCAGGCCCTTCGGGGATGATGAGATCGATGCGGTCCAGTTGTCCCGTCCGGCCGAGCAGCTCCTGCGCGGCCGCGACGTCCATGACGAGGAGATCGGCGATCGCCCGCCGGGTGTTCTCGTCCCCTGGCCGTAGCACGCCGGCGAGCTCGACCGTCCTTTCGCGTCCGCTCGCGCGGATGCGGAAGGTGCCGCCGATTCGGACTCCCAGCTCCGCCGCCGTACCGGCGGTCAGCACGCCGGTACCGGGCCGGGTCAGCAGCGGACCGAGATCGATGGCAGCGCGGTCCGTCTCGGATCTCCCGGCCCCGCCGCTCAGGTAGGCACGGAAAGAAGCCTCGGAAAAAGGATCGACGCCCAGCAGGTGAAGGGTCCGCGAGGGCTCGCCCGGCGCGCCTGGAATCGTCACCCAATCCTCCACGACCGGCGCCGCCTTCTCGATTCCCGCCTCCAGGACCAGGCGCCGAAATACCGCGTCGGGGAGCCCTCCGGGACCGCCGACGATCTGATGCGTGGCCCGTCCTGTCACCGCCTCCGTCGAGAGCGTGAAGGCGCGCCGGGCGCTGGCGTTGGCGAGATCGATCGAGACCACCACCGCCACTCCCAGAGCGACTCCGAGAACCGCGAGACCGAACTGCCAGGGATGGCGGAGGAGGTAGCGCAGGCTGGAGCGGGCGAGGAGGGGGCTCATGCCGCCGCCTCGACGGTCTGCCCTGCGAAGCCCTCACCACCCCGGCCCTCCTCTCCCAGAGGGAGAGGGCAAAACCTCCGTAAGTGTTCCCAGGCCATACATTTAGCGGCTCCGAG
>DATBGJ010000235.1:0-4374 GCA_036558045.1 Thermoanaerobaculia bacterium | reverse complement strand
AAGGTAGCTCTGGGTCAGCTCTTCCAGCAGCAGTGCCGCCAGGAGCTTCGAGAACAAGATGGTCTGGGCCAGCTCGGGCTCTTTGGCGGGAATCTCATCGAGTTGCAGAAGGCTCTTCAGTCGCTTGAAGACGATCTCAATCTGCCAGCGAAAGCGGTAGATCTCGAGGATTTCCTCCGGTGAGAAATCTGCCGCGGCGGTGGAGGTGAGAACGAGCACGTAGCCGGCCAGCTCAAGGGTTTCCGGCTTGAGTTTGTGTCCCTTATGAGCGGCCTCGCGAAGCGCCTTTTTGCGGGCCTCTTCGGCAGCCTCTTCACTCTTGCGTACCGCGACCAGACGCACCGGCAGGGCCGCAAGGCCCTTTCGCGGATCGGGCTGGATCTCAAGATCAAAGGCTTGGGCCTGAGCTTCTGGTAGCGTGCGCACCGTTTCCAGCAGACGGAATTCGCCACCTCCCGGCTGCTGTAAGGGGACGGCCGAGGAGTTCAATCGGACGATGAACTCGGCTCCTGCCGCCATGACATGAGCCAGCCCGGGCCGATTCGCGTAACCGCGGTCAGCAACCACCAGCTCTCCCGGATCGAACTCGAAGCGAAAGAACGTCTCTCCTCCCTCCGCTTGGGTCAACTGGATCTCGGAGATGGCCAAGGCTGCAGGATCAAAATCCAGATGTACCCGCCAATCGGTGCCTTTGCTGCCGGGAACCGAGATCGCCGTCGCGTCGACGAGGCGCAGCCGGGACGCTTTGGGAGGTAGAGGTGTAACCCGTTCGGCTAACTTAATTGCCAAGAGATGTCCAAGCCACTCAGGTGTCTTGCGGAACCGTTTCAGCAAGGCCACGTCCGACAAGGATGCGATCTCAGTAGCTTCCGCCCAAGCCGCAGTCTGGCGAAGAGAAAATCCGCAGAAGCCATAAACGAAGGCTAAACGTAAGATAGTAGAGACTTTATCTACGGCACGCAGCCGCTGGACAGCGCCATAGGATCGGGCGGTCTTTTTGAGTTCAGCTTCGGGTGGAAGGAGGGACAACAAATAGGGCCATTCACGCTCCAAGCTCTCTGTAGGTTCCATAGGGCTAAGCCTAACGCTGGAGCTATAGGGCGGTCAAGCCTTAAGTTAGCGCCTATGGGGCCAGGGGGTGAGGTCTCGAAGGGCAGGTCCGTCCAATGTCCAAGAAACCATTGAACGGCCTTCAATCGTTCAACCGCCGTATCGCCGGCACGTCGAGGACCCGCGCCCCCGCCGCCACCGGATTCTCCACCGCCCACACGAGGGCGTTCACCATCTCGCGCAGCTTGACGAGGCCGAGGCGGCGCGCCGTGTCGCGCGTGGCGGGCAGGCGCTCGAGGAGGGCGTAGACCGGCACCAGGGCGTAGGGCCAGCGGTGGCCGCGGCCGAGGACGTACCAGGGCCGCACGAAGGTCGCCGCGAGTCCGGAACCGGCGATCAGCTTCTCGCATTCGGCGCGCACGCCGACGTAGACGCGCATCGCCGGGGCCGGCTGCGCCACGCTCAGGTAGACGAAGTGGCGCACGCCCGCCGCGCGCGCCGCCGGGACCGCGGCCTCGACCGAGGCGAGGTCCACGCGCCGGAACTGCTCCGCCTTCCACGGCGCGGGATGCGACGTGCCCACGAGGTGGACGAAGGTGTCGGCGGGAGCGACGCGGGCGGCGAAGGAGGCGGCGTCGAGGGCGTTGCCTTCCACCACGGCGCAGCCGGCCGGCAGCTTGCGCTCCGAGCCGCGCCGGGCGAGCGCCGTCACGCGATGCCCCCGCGCCAATAGCGCCGGCAGCAGCGCGCCGCCCAGGTATCCCGTGCCGCCGGTGACGAAGACGTGGCGAATTCCGCTCATTTCCATCCCTCGATGCCGATGAAACTTCCTCGAATCTACGCCGTAAACCCCTCGCCCGGATGAGCCGATGGATTAAGATGGTACTCACATGATCAACGCTTCGCTGGTGATCTTCACCAGCATGCTGGCGCAGGCGGCCGGGGCCGCATTCCTGGCCGTCGTGCTCCTGGGGTTCTACCGCCTCTACGAGCGGCCGTACCTGCTGGCCTGGACCTGGAGCTGGTGGGCGTTCTGCGTCTCGCTGGCCGGCGGCGCCGTGGCCCTGTACCTGGTGCCGTTCATGCCTCCCGACGCGCCGGCGCGGCTCGCCGCTTCGAGCGTCACCCTCACCGCCGCCTACTGGCAGGCCGCCTGGCTGCTCTTCGGCACTTACGAGGTGCTCAAGGGACGGAGCGTCCAGCGCCGCACGCGGCGGATCACCCTGGCGGCCCTCCTCGCGCTGGCGCTGCTCTCCATCGGCCTGTCGCTGTACGTCGGTCCCCACAGCCGCTTCGTGGTGCGCATCGGCGTCCGCTCGCTGGTGCTGGGCGCAGCCTTTCTGATCGCGGCCCTCGGCGTCTGGCGCAACCGGGTGCATCCCTGGGGGCTCGGGCGCCGGCTGGTCTCCTGCGCCTTCCTGCTCTACGGCCTGCACCAGATCCATTACATGGTGGTGACGCTCGTGCAACTGGTCAACGATCGCGCCATCGGCTACACCGCCTACCTCGGGCCCTTCGACTTCCTGTTCCAGGCGCTGATCGGCGTCGGCATGGTGATCTGGCTGCTCGAAGACGAGCGGCAGCGGGTCGTCGCGAGCTCGCGGTGGATCGAGCACCTGGCCTATCACGACGGGCTCACCAATCTGCCCAACCGCCACCTGCTGCTGCGGGATCTGCGGCAAGCGATCGGCCGCGCCGGGGCGTTGCGCGAGCGGCTGGCGGTGCTCTTCCTCGACCTCGACCGCTTCAAGGTGGTCAACGACTCGCTGGGCAACCGCTACGGGGACGAGCTGCTGAAATCGTTCGCCGAGCGCATCCGGCACCGCCTGCGCGGCACCGACCTGGTGGCGCGCCTGGCCGCCGACGAGTTCGCCGTCGTGCTGCCCGCCATCGAGAGCGAAGGCGCCGTCCTGCGCGTCGCCCAGAAGCTGCTGGAGGTGACGCGCCTGCCCTTCGCGCTGCAGGGGCGTGAGATCTACCTCACGGCGAGCATCGGCATCAGCCGCTGCCCGGAAGACGCGACCGAAGCCGAGACGCTGCTCAAGCGCGCCGAGATCGCCATGTATCGGGCGAAGGCGGCGCGCGGCGACGCGCTGCAGCTCTACGCTCCGGGGATGGACTCCAACAGCCTCGCGCAGCTCTCCCTGGAGAGCGACCTGCGCAAGGCGCTGGCCCAGGAGAGCGGCGAGCTGACGCTCTTCTACCAGCCGATCCTCGATTCGCAGCGGCGCTGCATCGAAGGCGTCGAGGCGCTGCTGCGCTGGCAGCATCCGGCGCGCGGCCTGATGATGCCGGCGGAGTTCCTCTGGCTGACCGAGGTCTCGGGCCTCGCCAGCGCGCTCGATCTCTGGGTGCTGCGCACCGCCTGCCGCGAGATCCAGCAGTGGCGCCGGGAGGGAACGGCGGAGATCCAGCTCGCGGTGAACCTCTCGCCCCGCACCTTCCAGCAGCCCGAGCTGTTGAAGGAGATCCGGCGGGTGCTGGCCGAGACCGGCCTGCCGCCTTCGTCCCTGGTGCTGGAGATCACCGAGACGCTCGCCATGCAGAACGCCGCGGCCACGCTCGCCGTGCTCGGCGGCCTCAAGGAGCTGGGGGTGAAGATCGCCATCGACGATTTCGGCACCGGCTTCTCCTCGCTCTCCTACCTCACCACCTTCCCCATCGACACCCTCAAGGTGGACCGCTCCTTCGTGCACACCCTGGGGGTCGGCCGCGGCAGCGAGGAGGTGGCCGCGGCGGTGATCGCGCTCGCCCAGAGCCTGGAGATCGGCGTCATCGCCGAGGGCGTCGAGGAGGAGACGCAGTGGCAATGGCTCGAGGGCCTCGGCTGCGGCCGCTTCCAGGGCTATCTCTTCAGCCCTCCCCTGACCGCCGCCGCATGCCACGAGCTGGTGATCCGGGGCGGGCTCGGCGAGAGCGGCCCATGGGCGCAGTTGATGCTGCGGCAGGCGTGAGGGGGAGGAGAAACACGGACTGACACGGACTGATACGGACTCACAGGGACGACAAGGCCTCGATGTCGTCCTTGTTGTCCTTGGTATCCTTTTGGTCCTTTCCCGGTTAGGATCACCCTCGCCTATGGACTACCGCAACCTCGGCCACACCGGCCTCAAAGTCTCGCCCCTCTGCCTGGGCGCGATGATGTTCGGCGGTTGGGGCAACCCGGACCACGCGGAGTGCATCCGCATCATCCATCGCGCGATGGAGGCCGGCATCAACTTCATCGACACGGCCAACGGCTACTCCGAGGGCGAGTCGGAGGTGATCGTCGGCAAGGCGCTGGCGGACCGCCGCGAGCAGGCCGTGCTCGCCACCAAGGTGTGG
>DATBGJ010000234.1:0-2041 GCA_036558045.1 Thermoanaerobaculia bacterium | reverse complement strand
GGGTGACCGTGGCGGCGATGCCGTCACGATGGACGAGAACGGTGGGTTCCGCCATGGATCAGGGGAGCGCCGGGGTCTCGACGCCGACGGCGCGGACGAAATCGGTCCACAGATCGCGCTGCGGATCGAGGGCGATCAGGTTCTCCGGGTGCCACTGGACGGCGCGCACCCACCAGTCCTCGCGGTCGAGGAAGGCCGCCTCGATCAATCCATCCGGCGAGAGCGCGACGGGCACGAGACCCTCCGCCAGGCGCTTGACGGCCTGGTGATGGCGGCTGTTGACGCGAGGCAGCTCGCCGGAGAGCCGCTCGCCGATCGGCGCTTCGGGCTCGATGACCTGGACGGAGTGGGCCAGGGTGTCCGGCGTGGTGGAGACGTAGTGATGGATGCCGCTGGGATGCTGGGTGGGCAGGTCCTGCCAGAGCGAGCCGCCGAGATAAACGTTGAGCACCTGCATGCCGCGGCAGACGCCCCAGACCGGCAGCCGGCGGTCGCGCGCGAGGTCGAGCAGGTTCCACTCCAGCTCGTCCCGCTCCGACGACACCTCGACCTGGGCATCCGGGCGCGTGGCCTCGCCGTAGCGCTCGGGAGCGACGTCGATGCCGCCGCAGAGCACGAGCCCCGCCGCCGTATCGGCCAGCTCGCGGAGCGGCGGCGGCGAGGAAGGCTTGACGATGCGGATCTCCGCGGCCGGCACGCCGGCGCCGCGGAGAGCTTCGACGTAGGGACAGGCTTTTTCGTCGGTCGATGCGGAAACCAGGATGCTCATGCCGCCGCCTCCCTCTCGACGAGCGCCGCAACTCCCATGCCGCCGGAGACGCAGAGCGTCGCGATCCCACGCTGGCCGCCCCGCCGCTCCAGGCCGTGGAGCAGGGTGACCAGGATGCGCGTGCCGGTGGCGCCGATGGGATGGCCGAGCGCGATGGCGCCGCCGTCCGGATTGAGCCGGGCGGCGTCGAACCCCAGCTCCTGGTTGCAGGCGAGCACCTGGCAGGCGAAGGCCTCGTTCAGCTCCACCTCGTCGATGGCCGCCGGATCGAGCCCGGCCTTCTCCAGCAGGCGCCGCACCGCGGGGACCGGGCCGATGCCCATGATGCGCGGCTCGACGCCGACGACCTCCCAGCCGACCAGCCGGGCTACCACCGGCAGTCCCAGCTCGCTCGCCGCCGCCCGCGAGGCGACGACGATGGCGGCGGCGCCGTCGGTGATCCCCGAGGCGTTGCCGGCCGTCACCGCTCCGCCGTCGCGGAAGACGGTCGGCAGCTTGGCGAGCGAGGCGAGGGTCGCGCCGTCGCGCGGGTGCTCGTCCTTGTCGACGGTGACCTCGCCCTTCTTGCCCGCGACCTTCACCGGCACGATCTCGGACTCGAAGCGGCCCTCGCCGCGGGCGCGCTCGCAGCGGAGCTGGCTCTCCAGGGCGTAGGCGTCCGAGGCCTCGCGGCCGATCCCCATCTCCGCCGCCAGCTCCTCGGCGGTCTCGCCCATCACCAGCTCCGAGAGGGGACAGTTGAAGCCGTCGCGGTACATGCCGTCGACGATCTCGGCGTTTCCCATGCGGTAGCCCCAGCGGGCGCGCGGGAGGAGGTAAGGCGTGTTCGACATGCTCTCCGTGCCGCCGGCGAGGACGACGCGCGCCTCGCCCGTCAGGATCGTGCGCGCGGCCGAGAGCACGGCCTGGAGCCCCGAGGCGCACGCCTGGTTGACCGTGTAGGCCGGCCGGTCGACCGGCACCCCGGCGCGGTAGGCGATCTGCCGCGCCGTGTTGGGACCGCCGCCGGCCTGGCGGGCGTGGCCGAAGATGACCTGATCTACGCGGGAGGCGTCCAGGTTCGCACGTTCCAGGGCGGCCTTGGCCGCAGCGGTGCCGAGGTCCGCGGCCGAAAGGGAAGACAGAGCGCCGCCGAACTTGCCGATCGGCGTGCGGACGGGGGCGGCGAGGACGATGTCGTGGTTTGCCATCAAAAGCTTCCGTGATCTTTGGGGCGTCTGCCCTTCGAGACCTCACCCCCTGGCCCCCTCTCCACAAAGTGGAGAGGGGGAA
>DATBGJ010000233.1:0-5326 GCA_036558045.1 Thermoanaerobaculia bacterium | reverse complement strand
CAGACCCGCTCCAGGAGCTGCTCTTTGGGCAGCACCTCCCCGGGACGCTCGAGCAGCACCGCCAGGGTTTCGAACGCCTTCGGCGTGAGCGCCACCTGACGGTCTCCCCGGAGGAGCACGCGGCTGCCGAGGTCCACCGTGAAGCCGTCGAAATCGAGTACCCGTCCGCCGTGCATGAACCGCTTTGAGACTTCTTTGATCGTCCTTTGATGCCGCTTGTGAGGACGGCGGTCCGCTCCAGACCCTACAGTGATCTCCATCGCACGAGACTGATTTTGGGGGCCGCGGCCCCCAGTCTAACACCGGAGCCCACGACATGCCCGAAGAGAACGGATCCCCGGCCATCCTCACCTTCGTCCCGCGCGCCGTCCCGGAGGCGGCCGAGCCGCCGGCCGAGGCGGACCTGGACCTCCTCCGCCGCATCGCCGGCGGCTCCGAAGAAGCCCTGGCCGCCTTTTACGACCGCTACTCCGGTCTCGTCTGGGGCCTGCTGCGGCGCATGCTGGGCGAGGGCGGCGAGGCCGAGGAGGTCTTGCAGGAAGCCTTCCTCCAGGTCTGGCGCGACGCCAGGCGGTACGACTCCAACCGCGCCACGCCGCGCGGCTGGCTGCTGCTGATCGCCCGCTCGCGGGCTCTCGACCGGCTGCGCAAGCGGGCGGCGGTACAGCGCCGCGAGGAGGCGATCACGCGCGAAGAGGCCGCCCGCGCCGTCGCGCCTCTCGGCAGCCGCCGCCTGGAGCACCGCGAGAGCCGCGAGCGCATCCACTCGGCCCTCGAGCGCCTGCCGCGCGAGCAGCGGCGCGTCATCGAGCTCGCCTTCTTCCACGGCCTCAGCCAGACGGAGATCGCCGCGCACCTCGGCGCGCCCCTGGGCACCGTCAAGTCGCGGGCCTTGCTGGGGATGAAACGGCTGCGTCAGATCTTCGCCGCGGAGGGGGAGATGGGGCTGCCCCTTGCTTCTCAGGCGTAAACGCGTTTCCGACCGTCCCTGCCCGCGCGACCTCACCCCAACCCCTCTCCTGAAGGAGAGGGGCTACATCTTGGGCACCAGCGCGACGATCCTCACCGGCCCGCCCGAGCCGCCGGCGATCTTCATCGGCAGGGCGATGACCCAGGCGCCGGACTCGGGCAGCTCCTCCAGGTTCGCCACGTTCTCCAGGCCCGGCACGTTGGCGCCGGTGGCGATCTGGTGGACGATGAAGTCCTTCGACGGTCCGTGATCGATGCTCGCCGTGTCCACCCCCAGCGCGCCGACCTTCCGCTTCTCGACGAGGTAGCGGGCGGACTCCTCGCCGTAGGAAGGGAAGTGGAGGTTCGAGGCGTCGCCGGGCTTGTCGTCGCCGAGGTAGCGCTTGCGGTCCGGCCAGCGCTGCCCCCAGCCGGTGCGCAAGAGGACGATGGCGCCCTGCGGGATGGGCCCGTGTTTCGCCTCCCATGCCTGCACGTCGGCCACCGCGAGGCGATAGTCGGCATCGGCCGCCGTCTTGGCGCGGACGTCGATCACCACCGCCGGCGCGATCAACTGCTCCGCCGGGATCTGGTCCACGGCGCGGCCGCCCTCGGAAAAGTGGATCGGCGCATCCAGGTGCGTGCCGCCGTGCTCGGGCGTGCAGAACGAGTTGGCGGAGTAGAAGTAGCCGGCCGCGGTCTTGCCGAAAGAGAGACGGTTCAACTGGAAGTTGGAAGGCGCTGTGGGCCAGTAGATCGTCTTCTCATCGAAAGGATAGGTGAGGTCCACCACGCGGGCGCCACGCAGATCGACCGGCGGACGATCGGCCGCGCCGCCGCGCGCGGCAAGGCCCAGGACGGCGAGAGCGAGAAGTAGACGCGTCGCGGTGCGCATGAGGTCTCCTTGAGATGACAGGGTAAGTCTAGGACAGAAAGGACCCAAGGGACTGCAAGGACTGCATGGACAGGGAACCGTTGGGGCGATCTCCTGTCCCTGTAGTCCTTGTCGTCCTTGTTGTCCTTTTCGTCCTTGACAGTCAGGGCCCCCAATGCTACTTTCATAGCACAATGCTACTTTCTCAGCACAAAACCGAAACTCCGCGGCCCGCCGGCCGTACTGCTTGAGGGAGCGACCGCGATGAGAGCCAAAGCCCATCTCGACCTGAGCCGCCGCGAGCGGCAGATCATGGAGGCGATCTACCGCCTGGGGAGCGCCACCGTCGCGGAGGTGATGGCCGAGATGCCGGAGCCGCCGAGCTACTCGGCGGTGCGGGCCATGCTCGGCAAGCTGGAGGCCAAGGGCTACCTCAGGCACCGGCAGGAGGGCCCGCGGTACCTCTACCTCGCCACGGTGCCGCGCCATGAAGCGCGCGAGTCGGCGCTGCAGCGGCTGGTGCGGACGTTCTTCGACGGCTCGCCCGGCAAGGCGGTCACCGCCCTCCTCGACATGTCGGCCACCGAGATGACCGACGAGGAGCTCGACCGCCTCTCCAGCCTGATCCAGGAAGCCAAGAAAGGGGAAAAGTGATGCTCGACCAATGGCTCGCGGCTCTTCTCGACGCTTCGCTCAAAGGGCTCGCGCTCTGCTTCGTCGCGGTCCTGGCGGCCCTCGCGCTGCGGCGCGCCTCCGCCGCCGCCCGGCATCTCGTCTGGCGGCTCGCCTTCGCCGGCTGGCTGGCGCTCCCGGTGCTCGCGGCCGTGCTGCCGGCGTGGCGGGTGGGGGTGCAGACGCCGATCCCGCTCGCGTCTATGACTCCAGCGCTCTCCACGCCGCCGGGCCCTCACCTCCCCGGCCCTCCTCTCCCCGAGGGAGAGGAGGGAGAAAAGCAAGAAAGGCATGCATTGTCTTCCCCTCTCTCCCTCGGGGAGAGAGGGGCCAGGGGAGTGAGGGCCGACGGCGCGACGGCCGCTGAGATCGTCGAGAACGGCGGCATCGGAGCCACAGCCGAATCTTCAATGCATCGCCTCCCCCTCCCCTCCTGGCAATCCACCCTCTTCGCCGCCTGGCTCCTTGGCATCCTTGCCGTCCTTGCCGTCCTTGCCGCGGCTCTTCTCCGCGTGCGGTCGCAGCGCGGACGCGCACGGACGATCACGGACGAATCATGGACCGGTCTGTTGAACAGCCTGCGCGCTGAGCTGGACGTCCGCCGGCCGGTCGAGCTGGTGATGGGCGGCGAAAAGACGATGCCGATGACTTGGGGCCTGCGCCGGCCGGTGGTGCTGCTGCCGGCCGCGGCGGAGGCGTGGCCGCAGGCGCGGCGCCGGGCCGTGCTGCTCCACGAGCTCGCGCACGTGGTGCGGGGCGACTACATGACGCTGCTCCTCGCCCAGCTCGTGTGCGCCCTCTACTGGTTCAACCCGCTGGTCTGGATGGCGGCCCGCCGCTTGCGGCTGGAGAGCGAGCACGCCTGCGACGACCGGGTGCTCGCGGCCGGAGCGCGCGCCTCCGACTACGCCAGCGACCTGCTGGAGATCGCCCGTTCGTTGCGCGCCGCGCGCGTCACCGCGCCGGCCGGGCTCGCCATGGCCCGCCCCTCGCAACTCGCGGGACGGCTCCTCGCCGTGCTCGACGGCGGACGCAGCCGCCGGATCATCTCTCGCCGGCTCGCCTTCCCCGCCTGGCTGGCGGCTGCGTGCCTGGTGCTGCCGCTTGCCGCGCTGGCTCCCGGCGCGGAGCCGGCGGCCGCGAGCTCGCCTCTCGTCGGTTCGGCGACCGTGGCCTCGCCCGTTGTCGCGGACGAGACATCGGCGAATTCCGGATGGGGATCGGCCCAGGAAGAAGATTCGTCATGGGACACGCCTCCCGCGCCGCCAGTTCCTCCCGAGCCGCCGGAGCCTCCTTTGCCTCCGGATCCGCCTGCACCGCCGGCTACTCCCGTACCGCCGGCTCCTCCCGCGCCGCCCGCGACCGTGGCCTTGCTCGCGCCTCCTCCACCACCGGCACCGGCAGCACTGCCAGCGCCACCCGCTCCACCCTCTCCCCCGGCACCCCCGGCACCTCCGGCACCTCCAGCTCCGCCGGCGCCGAGCGGCTCGAGCCACTACTCCATCCACTCCGATTCGGATGGCGAAGTCTCGACCTTCCAGTGGAAGAGGGACGGCCGCCGGATCGAGATTCGGACCGAGGGCAAGTTCAAGCTCACCGAGGATTGGACCGGCATCGCCAGCCTCCAGCGCGGCGCCGAGATGCGGTTGGAGGAGGATGACGGCCGCGTCGAGCGGCGCCTCGACGTCGAGCCCGCGGGCGACGGCAGTCCCGTCTACACCTGGAAGGTCGACGGCGAGAAGCGCGCCTTCGACGCCGCGGGCCGCAAGTGGCTCGAGGGCATGCTCCTGGAATTCCTGCGCGGCACCGGCTACGACGCGGAGCGGCGGATCGCCTGGTTTCTGCGGCGCCAGGGGCCGGACGGGGTCCTCGCCGAGATCTCGCAGATCTCTGGCGATTACGGAAAGCGGATCTACTTCCAGCACCTCTTCGCCCATCGCGAGCTCGGCGCGGACGCCGTCGGCCGCGCTCTCTCCCAGGCGGGCCGGGAGATCCGGTCGGACTACGATCTCAGGGAAGCGCTCCTCGCCGCGGCCAACGCACGGGAGCTGAGCGGAGCCACCGCTTCGGCGTACATCGAGGCGACGCGCGCCATCGAATCCGACTACGACCACCGGGTTGCCCTGACTGGGTTTCTAGAGAAGGGGCGGCTCGATCCCGCGAGCCTCGCGGCGCTGCTGCGCTCGGCCCGCCAGATCGACTCCGATTACGATCTCGCAACGGTGCTCACGGAAGTCGCCAAGAAGAGCGAGCTCAAGGACGCCGGAGTCCAGACCGCCTACACCGAAGCCGTGAAGGAGATCGGCTCCGACTACGATTGCCGCCGGGCCCTCTCGGCCATGTCGGAGCGTGGGGACCTCTCCCAGGAAGCCCTCCTCACGGTGCTCCGCTCGGCCCAGGACATCGGCTCCAGCTACGACCGCGCGACGCTGCTGGTCGAGATCGCCGGCCAGTACCGCCTCTCGGGAGCGGCGCGCGACGCCTACCTTGCGGCGGCCGGCTCGATCAGCTCCAAATACGATCGCCAGCGGGCCGAGGCGGCGCTGCAGCGATAAGTGTAGGGACGCAGCATGCTGCGTCCCTCAGGCGAATCTCGTGCTACGCTAGAAGACGTATGCGAGGTCGCGGATGAAGATCACGATTGCCCTGCCGGACGATATTGCAGAGAGGGTCTGCCGCCTTCCGGACCGCGATGAGTTCGTCGCGCGAGCGGTGAAGGCGGCCCTGTCCCACGAACAGCAGGAGACTATCTCTGCAGGAGCGAAGTCCTCGAAATGGGCGCGGCTCGTGGATCGGATCGAACGCCAGCCTGCTACCCTTGAAGGCTACAGT
>DATBGJ010000232.1:0-2946 GCA_036558045.1 Thermoanaerobaculia bacterium | reverse complement strand
CTGCATCCGCCTCATCGAAGGGGTGCTGGAGAGCAACTACGCCCTGCTCCATTGCTCGCCGGAGCGCCTGCTGGACATCTGGCGCAAGGTGCGGCAGGTGACGCATCTCATCCGCTCGCGCCTCGCGCCGCTGCTGGAAGTGCCGTCGCGCATCCCCCGCCTGGAGCAGGCGCGGCAGAACGCCGAGCTTGCCCTCTCGATGCTCGACTCCCACGTGCTGCGCAATCTCGACCCTTTCCCCGAGGAAGTGCCGGCGGACCAGCTCCTGGAAGTCCGCAAGCTCCTCTGCGTCTCGATCGGCCAGATCCACTCCTTCCTGCACGACACCTTCGGCGAGCTCATGGCCGCCGATCCGCGAAGCCTGCACGAGGCCGACTACTTCCTCTCGCGCCGCTTCCCGCGCGACATCGAGGAGGCGGAGTGGCTCCACGCCACCTTGGTGCGGCTGAAGAGATACCTGGAGGAGCTGGACCCGGCGCGGCAACGCCATCTTTCCGCCATGGTCGCGGAGCTGCGGCGGGACGATACGGTTCCTATCCCGGAGGCCTGGGAGCCGACGGCGGACTTCCTCAAGGTGCTGGTGAGCGGCCTGACCCCGAAGCTGAAGGAGGTCCTGGCTCTGCGGGGCATCCGCTTCTACGAGATGGAGATCCTGGACCGCCACGCCTTCGAGATCCCCCACCGCTGCCGCCTGGGCCTCGACCTCCACGATACGGCCCTCGCGGCCATCAACGGCATCAAGAAGGCGGTCGGCACCTCCCAGGCGGAGAAGGAGCAGGGGGTGAGGGATCTGGTGCAGTGCCACGCCGCGTTCAGCCGTCAGGTCGCCGCCCAGCTCGCCGAGATCGACACGGTATTGCGCGACCTGGTCGCCTTCGTCCCCCTGTGGATCGAGGCCGTCGAGAAGCGCCGGGCCCTGCTGCTTCGCCGCGGCTCGGACGGAGACGGACAGGGACATGCGTAGCGGGTGTGGCGGAATCTTTTTCCCCTCTCTCCCTCCGGGAGAGAGGGGCTAGGGGAGTGAGGGCTTCGGAGGGCAGACCGCTGAAAAATCCCCAGGTCCTGCCTCTCTTCACGGCCGCGGCGCTCGTCCTCCTCACCCTCTTCGCATACCTGCCGGTGCTGGGCAACGGCTTCGTTCTCCTCGACGACGGGCTCTACGTCACCCGGAATTCATGGGTCCAGAAGGGGATCACCCTCCAGGGCCTTGCCTGGATGTGGAGCGCCAATGTCGCCAACAACTGGCATCCGCTGACGATGTTCTCCCACATGCTGGACTGCCAGCTCTTCGGCCTCGTGCCGGCGGGCCATCACCTGACGAGCCTCCTGCTGCACCTCGCCAACGTGCTGCTGCTCTTCGAGGTCCTGCGGCGGATCACGGGAGCCCTCTGGCGGAGCGCCGCCGTTTCGGCGCTGTTCGCCGTCCATCCGCTCCACGTCGAGTCCGTGGCCTGGGTGGCCGAGCGCAAGGACGTGCTGAGCGCCTTCTTCTGGATCCTGGCGATGGGTGGCTATGCACTCTACGTCCGGCAGCCCTCTTGCGGCCGGTATCTCGTCGTAGCCCTGGCGATGCTGCTCGGCCTCATGGCCAAGCCGATGGTGGTCACTCTGCCATTCGTCCTCCTGTTGATGGACGTCTGGCCGTTCGAGCGTCTGCGCTTCGAGCCCGGCTGGGGACGCCGGCTGGCGCGGCTGGCGATCGAGAAGCTGCCTCTCCTGGCTCTCTCGGCGGCGGCGAGTCTGGTCACGCTGCGCTATCAGACGACCAGCATCGTGGATCTGGAGGTCGTGCCTTGGCGTCTTCGCCTTGCCAACGCCGCGATCTCCTACGCCGTCTATCTCGGCAAGATGATCCTGCCCCGCAACCTCGCCGTCTTCTATCCTCTCCCGCTCGATTTTGCGACCTGGAAAGCGCTGCCGGCGGCGGCGTTGATCGCCGCCTTTACCGCGCTCGCGGTCTGGAAGGTCCGGAAAGCGCCGTGTCTGCTCGTCGGCTGGCTCTGGTTCCTGGGCACGCTCGTGCCGGTGATCGGCCTCGTGCAGGTGGGACGCCAGGCCATGGCCGACCGCTACACCTACCTGCCGTCGATCGGCCTCTTTCTCGCGGTCTGCTGGGGATTGCCGGAGCTCGTCGGAAACGACGCCCGGCGCCGCGCTCTGCTCGCGGCGGTCTCCGTGGCGGTCGTCCTCGCGCTTGCCGTCGTCACCCGCGCGCAGGTGCGGCGCTGGGAGAACAGCGTCACCCTCTTCCAGCACGCCTTGGCGGCGACCGAAGGCAACTACGTGGCCCACCTCGGACTGGCGAAGGCCTTCATGCAGGAGAAGAGGTGGTCCGAGGCGGCGGCGAGCTATCGCGCCGCCCTGACCTTGCGGCCGGGGCTGCGCGAGGCCAGGCTCGGGTTGAACCAAGCCCTGCGCGAGGCGGCCCGGCGCAGAAGGGCGTTATAGGATTGCCAGCCATGAAGACGCTGAGGAGCTACGTTGGCGGGAGTTGGCATGAAGCGAAATCGGGCTTCACGACCCTGGTGGATCCCTCGACGGAGGAGGAGATCGCCCGCGCCTCGAGCGAGGGCATCGACTTCGGCGCGGTGCTCGACCACGCGCGCGAGCGCGGCGGCCCGGCCCTGCGGGCGATGACGTTCGCCCAGCGCGCCGCGCTCCTCAAGGAGATGTCCCGGCTGCTGCGCGAGCACCGCGACGAGCTCCTCGACCTCTCCGCCCGCAACACCGGCACCACGCGTCCGGACGGCTCCTTCGACGTCGACGGCGCCTCCGGCACGCTCGCCTATTACGCGAGCCTCGGCAAGGGGCTGGGCGACCGCACCTTCCTCGGCGAGGGCGAAGGCGTCCAGCTCGCCAAGACGGAAGGCTTCTACGGGCGGCACATCCTGGTGCCCCGGCCCGGCGTGGCCGTGCACATCAACGCCTTCAACTTCCCCGCCTGGG
>DATBGJ010000231.1:0-1900 GCA_036558045.1 Thermoanaerobaculia bacterium | reverse complement strand
ACGCGCGAGCAGATCCTGCGCGCCCTCGATCTCTTCGGCGAGAAGGCGGTGGCCGCCGCCGCCCGGCGTAACGAGGTGGAGAGCCGCCGCGTGCAGCAGCTCCGCGAGACCTGCCAGCCGCTCGGCAAGCCGCAGGAGCGCGTCGTCTCCTCGGCGCACTTCCCGGGAAAGTACGGCCGCGAATTCGTAGAGAGGTATTGGGAGCAGATGGACCTCGACGGCTCGCGCCTGCAGGTGATCGTGCCATGACGGAAGAAACCATGAAATTGGACGTGCTGGCGATCGGCTCTCACCCGGACGACGTGGAGCTGGGGTGCGGCGGAACGCTGGCGATGTTGGTGCGCGGCGGGCGGAAGGCCGGCATCCTGCACCTGACCCGCGGCGAGCGCGGCACGCGCGGCACGGAGGCGGAGCGGCGGGCGGAGGCTGAGCGGGCTGCGGCGGCGCTGGGCGCCGCGGCGCTCGACTTTCTCGATTGCGGCGACGGCGGCCTGCGCTACGGCGAGGCCGAGGAGGACGCGCTGATCGCCGTCCTCCGCCGCTGGCGGCCCGAGCTGGTCCTGGGTCCGACGCCGCACGACCGCCATCCCGATCACACGCGCGCCCACCGGCTCGTCGAGGCGGCCTGCTTCTACGCCGGCCTGGCGAATCGCGCCCGCGAGTCCGGCCCGCCGCACCGGCCGGCGGCCGTCTTCTCCTACATGCAGCACGACCTCTTCCCGCCGAGCTTCATCGTCGACGTGACCGCCGGTTGGGAGGCCAAGCTGGAGTCGCTGCGCGCCTATCGCAGCCAGCTCTATCACCCGGGCGAGACGAAGGAAGAGAATCCGTTCACCAAGATCTCGACGCCGGAGTTCTGGCACGCCGTCGAGGGCCGCGCCCGCCACTTCGGCCTGCTCGTCGGCGCCACTTTCGGCGAGCCGTTCTGGAGCCGCCAGCCGCTGGCCGTGGCGGATCCCATGGCCATCCTGCCCGGAGGTGTGCGTTGAGGATCGGCATCAGTTGTTACCCCACGTACGGCGGCTCCGGCATCGTCGCCACCGAGCTCGCCATGGCGCTCGCCGAAGGCGGCGACGAGGTCCACGTCATCAGCTACGCGCTGCCCTCGCGCCTCGCCTTCCTCAATGCGCGGACTTTCTTCCACGAGGTGGTGACCCCCACCTATCCGCTGTTCGACAACTATCCTCCCTACTCGCTGGCCCTCTCCACCAAGATGGTCGAGGTGGCCCGCCACGCGCCGCTCGACGTGATGCACGTCCATTACGCCATTCCGAACGCCGTCTCGGCGGTGATGGCCCGCGAGATCGTCGCGCCGCAGCCGCTGCCGATCGTCACCACCCTCCACGGCACGGACGTCACCCTGGTCGGCAACGATCCCAACTACCTCGAGACCACGCGCTGGGGCATCCTGCAGAGCGACGCCGTGACCGCCGTCTCCGAGTCGCTGCGGCGCACCACCGTCGAGCAGCTCGGCATCTCCAATCAGATCGACGTGGTGCCCAACTTCATCGATCCGGCGCGTTACGAGCAGGCCCGCAACGGACCGGGAGCGCGCCGCTGGGGCAAGCCCGGAGAGCGCCTGTTGGTCCACATCTCGAACTTCCGGCCGGTCAAGCGGGTGATGGACGTCATCGCCATCTTCGAGCGGGTGATGCGCCAGGTCCCCAGCCGCCTGGTGCTGGTGGGCGACGGTCCGGACCGCGGCAAGGTCGAGCAGTACTGCCGCGAGAACCACATCTGCGGCTCCATCAGCTTCATCGGCAGCCTGCCGCTCATCGAGGAGGTGCTGGTGGGAGCGGACGTCTTCCTCCTTCCCTCGGAGAGCGAGTCCTTCGGCCTCGCCGCCCTGGAGGCCATGTCCTGCGAGGTGCCGGTGATCGCGACGGAGGCGGGGGGCCTG
>DATBGJ010000230.1:0-12304 GCA_036558045.1 Thermoanaerobaculia bacterium | reverse complement strand
CTCGATCGGGTCCTCGATCGTCGTCACGTTGATGTCGCGCGTGCAGATCGTCTTCAGCGCCGAGTAGAGGGTCGTCGTCTTGCCGGAGCCGGTGGGGCCGGTCACCAGGATGATGCCGTGCGGCCGGCTGATGAAGTCGTTGAAGGTCTGCAGCTCGTCCGGGTAGAAGCCGAGGCCGGAGAGGTCCTGCATCACCACCTGGGGGTCGAAGATGCGCATCACGATCTTCTCGCCGAAGGCCACCGGCAGGGTGGAGACGCGCAGCTCGATCTCGCCGCCGGCGCGGTTCATCTTCACCCGGCCGTCCTGCGGCTTGCGCTTCTCGGCGATGTCCAGGCGGGACATGGTCTTGATGCGCGAGGTGACGGCGGCGTGCACGATCTTCGGCATCTTCTGGATGTCGTGCAGCACGCCGTCGATGCGGAAGCGGATGAGGCTCTCCTCGCGCTTGGGCTCGATGTGGATGTCGCTGGCGCGGCTCTCGAAGGCGTGCTGGAGCATGAACTCGACGGCGTTGACGACGTGCTGGTCCGAGGACTCGATCTCGGATTCGCTCTTCATGCGCACGAGCTGCTCGAGGTTGCCGAGGTCGATGCCGGCGGTGAGGTCGCGCTCGGCCCGCTTGACCGAGTGGCGCAGGCCGTAGAACTCGGTGATCGCCTTCAGCACCTCGGGCTCGGAGGCGACGACGAGCTGGATCTCGCGGCCGGCGATGCGGCGGAAGGAGTCGAGCCCCTCGATGTCGTAGGGATTGGCGCAGGCCACCCGCAGGCGGCCGTTGGCCATGTCGAGCGGGATCATGCGATGGCGCCGCGCGAACGGGCGCGACATCTTGGACTCGATCAAGTCCGCGTTCAGGTTCAGGGTGTCGATGCGGACGTGCTCCAGCCGGGCGTCGGCGGCGATGGCCTGGGCGATGTCGGTCTCGCCGATGGAGCCGCCCGAGTCGCGCCGGTTGGGCAGCCGTAACTGGCAGATCAGGTCGTAGGCCACCGCCTTCTGCTCGTAGGCGGTGGAGGAGCGCAGCCGGCTGGGCAGGGCCTGGGCCTCCTGCTTGACGGTCTCGCCCTGCTCGGGCGTCAGGTAGCCCTGGCGCACCAGGATGTCGGCGACCATGTGGGGGGTGAGGTTCATCGGGGCTCAGTGTAGCGGAAGTCGGCCCTGGGAGCGCCGGCGTCCCCGCCGGCCTTTTCTGAAATCAACAATATGCCGGCGGGACGCCGGCGCTCCCAGGATAGACTCCCGGCCCGATGTCCCCCTCCCTCGCCGGCCTCCTGCTCGTCGTCGCCTCCAGCCTCTGCTGGGCGGGGTTCGACCTGCTGCGCAAGCTGCTGCTGCGGGAGATCTCGCCGATGGCGCTGGTGTTCGCGCTGACGCTCGCGTCGGCGCCCCTCTTCGCGGCCTGGACGCTGGCCGGCGGCGCCGCCTGGCCCGCGGCGGGCTACTGGGCGCCGGCCGTCGCCTCCGTGCTGCTCAACGTGCTCGCCAACCTCTGTCTGCTCGAGGGCATGCGGATCGTGCCGCTGTCGTTGAGCGTGCCGCTGCTCTCCCTGACGCCGGTGTTCGCGGCGGTGCTGGCCGTCCCGCTGCTCGGCGAGCGGCCGTCGCCCGCCAACGCCGCCGGTATCCTGATGGTGATCGCCGGCGCGATCTGGCTGCACTGGCAGCCCCCGGTGGCCCTCACGGCGGAAGGGGAGCGGCGCCGCCAGCTCAAGGGAGCGCTGCTCGTGGCGTTCACCTCGCTCTTCTGGGCGATGACGATCCCGCTCGACAAGCTGGCGGTGGCGCGGGCGGCCGCGCCGTTCCACGGCACGGTGCTCAACGCCGGAGTGGCGGCGGGTGTGCTCGTCGTGCTCCTCGGGCGGCGCCGCATGGGCGACCTCGCGCAGGTGCGCCGCCTGCCGGGCCTCTTCGTCCTGTCGCTCATCGTGAGCTGCCTCGCCCTCGGTCTCCAGCTCCTCGCCCTGCCCCTGATGTTCGTCGGCACCATCGAGACCCTCAAGCGGGGGATCGGCAACTTCATGGCGCTGGTCTCCGGCTGGATCTTCTTCCGCGAGGCGGTGACCCTTCTCAAGGTGCTCGCCCTGATGGTGATGGCCGCGGGCGTGGCGTTGATCCTGATGTGAGGATTGTGGATTTCGGTGCGACAATGGCGCGCATGGGCATCGCCAATCCGCAATCCCAAATCCGCGATCCGAGATCCGTCCTCCTGCTCCTCCTCCTCCTCGGCTGCGCGGCGCCGGCGGCGGTGCCCTTCCAGGCGGGCCGTCTGGCGAGCATCCGGCTTCCCGAGGGCTTTGCGATCGCCGTCTTCTCCGACCGGGTGCCGGGCGCGCGCTCGCTGGCGCTCTCGCCCAAGGGCATCGTCTACGTGGGGACGCGGGACGAGGGGAAGGTCTACGCCGTGGTCGACCGCGACCGGGACGGCCGCGCCGACGAGGTGCACACCATCGCCTCGGGCCTGCGCTCCCCGAACGGCGTGGCCTGGCGGGACGGCGCGCTGTACGTCGCCGAGGTGTCGCGCATCCTGCGCTTCGACGGCATCGACGACCGGCTGGCGGACCCGCCGGCGCCCAAGGTGATCACCGACGCCTATCCCACGGACGGCCACCATGGCTGGAAGTTCATCCGCTTCGGCCCGGACGGCAAGCTCTACGTGCCGGTGGGTGCGCCCTGCAACATCTGCGAGCCGGCAAAACCGATCTACGCCTCGATCACCCGCATCTCTCCGCAGGGCGGCGAGCCGGAGATCTTCGCCCGCGGCGTGCGCAATACGGTGGGCTTCGACTGGCACCCGCAGACCCATGAGCTGTGGTTCACCGACAACGGGCGGGACCTGCTGGGCGACGACGTGCCGCCCGACGAGCTCGACCGGGCGCCGCGCGCGGGGCTCCACTTCGGCTATCCCTACTGCCACGCCGGCCGCATCGCCGATCCCGAATTCGGCCGCAAGCACCCCTGCTCCGCGTTCGCGCCGCCGGCGATCGCTCTCGGGCCCCACGTGGCGGCGATCGGCATGCGCTTCTACACCGGCACGATGTTCCCGCAGGAGTACCGCGGGCAGATCTTCATCGCCGAGCACGGCTCCTGGAACCGTTCCGACCCGATCGGCTACCGGGTGACCCTGGTGCGCCTGCGCGGCAACCAGGCGGTCTCCTACGAGCCTTTCGCCGAGGGCTGGCTGCGCGGCGGCGAGGCCTGGGGCCGGCCGGTGGACGTGGAGGTGCTGCCGGACGGCTCGCTCCTCGTCTCCGACGACCGCGCCGGCGCCATCTATCGCATCATGTACGCCGCATCCCGTAAATAAGCAGGCTGTCGTTCCCGTCGGAAGGAACTTCCGTCGCGATAGCAATGGCTTTCAAATCACTTTATTTTGCATCGAGTTTCTTGCGCCACTGCTCGTTTCTCGCGATTGTCACCAAACAGACCGCGGCGGCGAGTTACAATGGGGCGGGTTTGAAATCTTGTAACACCAGCGACGCCCTGAGCGCCTAACTTTTCCCGACGGGGAGGAGGAGAAGTGTCCAGGGAAGAAGTTGTTCTCTTTCGGCTGCTGGAGGGAGTTGGATGCCGAAGTCCGCGGACGGCCCTGATCGTCCAGGCGCGACGGAGCGGGCCGCTGGAGAAGCGACCGTGAGAGTGGCGATCGTCGATCCCCACCAGCTCTTCCGCGAGTGCCTCGCCGGGGTGCTGGCGGGAGACCGGCAGCTCGAGGTCACCGGCAGGTTCGCCAGCCGCCAGGAAGCTCTCGACAGGCTGCCGGAGACGCATGTCGATGTCCTGCTGCTCGTCCTCGATTCCGCCGCGGACGCCGTCTGCGGTTTCCTGCAGGCCGTCGACGGGCACTCGCCGAAACCGAAGGTGATGCTGCTCGGGCGCGACGAGGCCGACGAGCGCATCCTCGAATATCTCGACGCCGGCGCCAGCGGCTTCCTGGTGCGCGACCAGTCGCTGGCGGAGCTGCGGGCGGGGATCCACGCCGTCTCGCGCGGCGACCGGGTCTGCACGCCCCGCTTGGCGAGCGCGATGTACGCGCGCCTCGCCCGGCTCGGCCGCGAGCGCCGCCGCCGCGACAAGCTCGAATACCTCCTGCTGACGCCGCGCGAGCTGGAGATCCTGCGGCTGATCGCCGACGGCTCGAGCAACCAGGAGGTCGCCCGCCAGTCGTATCTCTCCGTGCACACGGTCAAGAACCACGTCCACAAGATCCTCGAGACCCTGGGGGTCCACAGCCGTTGGGCGGCGGTGCAACACGCCATCGAGCGCGGCTGGCTGCCGGATCGGCGGCGGCGGTGAGGGTGGCCGTGAGCAGCCGGGAGCGGATGCTCCGCGAAGTGCTGGAAGCCTCGCTGACCGGCCGCGAGGGTCTGGAGGTGGTGCCGCGGGACGACGGCGCCGTCGACGTCCTGCTGGTGGACGTGGGATGCGATCCCTCGGCCGCCCTGGCGCGCACCTGGGAAGCCCGCGACCAATGGCCGCAGGCCAAGCTGATCGCCGTCGGGCTCGCGCGGGAGGACGAGCGCCTGGTGGACCTCATCGAGGCCGGCGCCGGCGGCTACGTGCTCGAGGGCTCGTCGCCCGAGGAACTGGTGGCGGCGGTGCGCGCCGCGCAACAGGGCCTGGCGCCCTGCTCGCCGCGGGTGGTTACCTTGGTGCTGGCCCGCATCGCGGCGCTCTCCCGGCACGCGGAGCCGGCGCCCTGCGCCGCCGACGTCGAGCCCCTGACGCTGCGCGAGCGGGAGATCCTGGGCCTGCTGGCGGCGGGCCTGGGCAACAAGGAGGTGGGCCGGCGTCTCCACATCACGGTGCAGACGGTCAAGAACCACGTTCATCGCATCCTGGAGAAGCTGCGGGTGCACCGCCGCCGGGATGCCGTACGGCTGGCCTACGACCTCGGGCTCCTCGCCGAGCCCAAGGCGCCGCCCGGCCGCAACAGAAGCATGGAGAGCATAGAGGGAGAAGGGGAAGGGAATGGTCCGGACCCCTTATGAAGTTATCCGAAGGAGCACTGCGTGAGCAATTCGGCTGAGGACATCAGGACCCGTATCAAGCAGATCATCGCCAACGTCGCCGGCCTCAACCCGAGCCGCATCGGGGACGACTCCACGCTGCGGGACGATCTCAAGCTCGACTCGTTGTCGCTGCTGGAGATCGGGGTCGACGTCGATCTGGCGTTCAAGCTGGAGCTGCCGGACGAGCAGTACAAGGGGATCGACAGCCTGCCGGCGATGGTGGAGCTGGTGCAGCGGCGCCTGGCGGAGCTGTCGGCCGCCCAGCCGCAGGCGGTGCAGGGGTGAAGCCGCGGATCGCGGTGACCGGCCTCGGGCTGGTCACCCCGGTCGGCGCCGGCCGCGACGAGGTCTGGCAGGGCCTGCTGGCGGGCCGCAGCGGCTTCGCGCCGGTCGAGTCTTTCGACACCCGCGCCTTCAGCGTCCATCTGGGGGCGGAGGTGCGGGGCTTCCGCGCCGAGCCGTACGTCCGCCGGCTCGCTCCCGGCGCGCTCGGCCGCGCCTCCCAGATGGCCATCGCCGCGGCGCGCATGGCGCTCGCCGACGCCGGCCTCGACGCCGAGGGGCTCGCCGCGGAGCGCGCCGGCGTGGCGATGGGCACCACCTCCGGCGAGCCGCGGGAGGTCGAGCGTTTCGACGACCGTTATCTCGCCGGCGAGCTCGACCGCGTGGGCGCCGAGTTCATCTCGCTCTATCCCTGCCACATGATCGCCGCCCACGTGGCGCGCGAGCTGGGCTTCGCCGGCCCCAACGCCATGTTCCCGACGGCTTGCGCCGCCGGCAACTACGCCATCGCCCATGCCATGGACGTGCTGCGCGCCGGCCGCGCGGACCTCATGCTGGCGGGCGGCGCGGACGCCTTCTCGCGCATCACCTACACCGGCTTCGCCCGCCTCGGCGCCATCGCGCCGGAGCGCTGCCAGCCGTTCGACCGCAACCGCAAGGGGATGATCCCCGGCGAGGGCGCGGCGGTGCTGGTGCTGGAGCCGCTCGACCGCGCGGCCGCCCGCGGCGCGCGCATCTACGCCGAGCTCGCGGGCTACGGCCTGTCGTGCGACGCTCACCACATGACGGCGGCGCACCCGGAAGGCGACGGCGCGGCGCGCGCCATGCAGCGGGCGCTCGCCGACGCCGGCGCGGCGCCGGAGGAGGTCAGCTACATCAGCGCCCACGGCACCGGCACGCCGACCAACGACCGGCTGGAGACCCTGGCGGTCAAGCGGGTGTTCGGCGAGGCGGCCCGCCGCACGCCGATGAGCTCGATCAAGTCCATGATCGGCCATACGATGGGAGCGGCCTCCGCCATCGAGGCGGCGGTCTGCGCCTTGGCCGTGGCCGAGGACCGCATCCCGCCGACGATGAACCTCGAGGAGCCCGAGGACGACCTCGACTACGTGCCCAACGCGGCCCGCGACACGCCGGTCCGCCTGGCGATGAACAACGCCTACGCCTTCGGCGGCAACAACGCCTCCGTGATCCTGCGGAAGTGTGAGCTCTAGCCATGCGCCGGCGCGTCGTCATCACCGGAGCGGGGGTGATCTCTCCCCTGGCGGATTCGCCGGCCGGCCTGCACGCGGCGCTCTGCGAGGGGCGTACCGCGGCGAAGCCGATCGAGCTCTTTCCGGCCGCGGGGATCGGCTGCCGGCAGGCGGGCGAGATCCGGCCCTTCGAGCCGCGCGACTACCTGGGCGAACGCAACCTGCGCCCGATCGACCGCACCTCGCGGCTGCTGCTGGTGGCGGCGCAGGGAGCGCTGGCGGCGAGCGGCTGGACGCCCGAGCTGCGGGCCGAGCGCGAGGTGGGCCTGGCGCTCGGCACCACCTTCTGCAGCGTGCGCACCATCGCCGAGTTCGACCGCCGCGGCCTGCAGCTCGGCCCCGCCCACGCGAGCCCGCTCGACTTCGCCAACAGCGTCATCAACGCCGCCGCCGGGCAGGCGGCGATCTGGCACAACCTGCGCGGCGTCAACTCCACGCTCTCGGCCGGCGAGGCCTCCGGGCTGCAGGCGATCGCCTACGCCGCCGACCTCATCCGCGGCGGGCGCGCCGAGGCGCTGCTGGCCGGCGGCGCCGAGGAGCTGTGCTTCGAGTCGTTCCTCGGCTACTACCGCGCCGGCCGCCTCTGCGGCGCGGCGGGCGGGGAAGGGGAGCGGCCGGTGCCGTTCGACGCGCGGCGCAACGGCTTCATGCTCTCCGAAGGCGCGGCCCTGCTGCTGCTGGAAGACGCGGAGATGGCGGCGGCGCGGGGTGCAACAGTTGCCGCGGAGGTGCTCGGCTACAGCTCCCTTTTCGCTCCTGCGCGGGAGGAGAGCGAAGCGGCGGCGGCCGTGGCGCGCACCGTGCGTCTCGCCCTGGACGACGCCGGCGTCGCGCCGGATGAGCTCGACGTCCTGAGCGCCTCGGCGAGCGGCAGCATCGCCGTCGATCGCTGGGAGGCCTCGGGGGTCGCGGCCGCGCTGGGGCCGCGCGCGGCGTCGCTGCCGGTCACCGCCGTCAAATCGATGCTCGGCGAGGCGATGGGTGCCTCCGGCGCCTTCCAGGCCGTGGCGCTGCTCGGCACCCTGGACGACGGCGCGCTGCCGGGCATCCGAGGTCTCGAAAGCACGGAGCCGGATTTTCCCCTGTCCGCAGCGGTCGCGGAGACGCGCACCGTCGCGGCGCAGCGGGCGCTGCTCACCGCCGTCGGTGCCGACGGGCACTGCTGCGCCCTCGTCCTCGGCGCCTACCGGTAGCCCAGCCGCTCCTTCGCCGCCGCGATGGCCTCGTCGTTCCCCTCGACGCTGAGCTTCTCGCGGTCGGCGCCCCGGCCCGGCGGATAGAAGCTGTCGCGGTACATGGGATAGCACTCGCGGCGCAGATGCCCCAGGTTCTGATGGCCGCGGCGGACGGCGCGCTCGTGGCGCAGCGCTCCGACGTCCACCGGCGCCACGACGATCTTCTCGCCCGGACCGGGATCGGCCTGCGCGAGAACTCGCCCGTCGAAATCGACGATCATGCTGCCGCCCGGCCACGAGAACGGCGGGTAGTGCGCCAGGCTCGCCGCCTGGTTCGATGCCACCACGTAGGCCACGTTCTCGATCGCGCGGCAGCGGTTCACCACCGTCCACCAGTCCATGGGCGCCGTCGCTCCCCAGGGATCCATGTAGGCCGAGACGCGGATCAGCACCTCGGCGCCGTTGGCGGTCAACTGGCGCAGGGCCTCGGGGAAGAGCCAGTCATAGCAGACGGCGACGCCCAGATTGCCGATGGGCGTGCGCGCCACCGGGAACATCTCCTCCGCGTAGCCCGGCAGGTCGTGCGGGCTGGCGTGGACCTCCCAGGGAATCCACGGGTTCACCTTGCGGTACCTGGTGAGGAGGCCCTCGGGCCCGATCAGGCAGGTGGCGTTGAACACCACGCCGGGGTATTTGTCGTCGCGCTCCAGAAAGGTGCCGGTCTGGATCCAGATCCCGTACTCCTTCGCCTTCGCCGCGTAGCGCTCGGTGTGCTCGTTGGGGATGGGGATGGCGAGCTTCTCCAGCAGCTCGCGCGCCGTGGGGTAGACCGGCGCCGCGTGCGCGAACTCGGGAAAGACCACCAGCTTCACCGGCAGGAACGGCGCGTAGCCCTCCACCGCGTGCTGGATCATCGCGATCATGCGGTCCGTGTGGGGCTTGATGCCGCTGCGGTCCGCCGGGTTGGGGAAATCCACCTGGCAGGCCGCGGCGGCGTAACGGAGCCTTTCTTCGCTCACTCCAGTCTCCTTTCCGGCGGGGATTATGGCATCGAACCCTTCTGGCCCCGGATCGGCCGCCACGGCGAGTATGACTTTGAAGCTCCGGGATGCCGGACTCCGTGGATCCCGCTAGAATGGATTGGCGCCGGCGGATGAAACGCGGAAGCGCGATCCACGCCTAAGAGGAGAGCGCGCCCTCGGGGCGGGGAAGGGGGACTTGAAAAAAATGGAAGTAAAGGATTTTCGTGAAGTGGATGTGCTCATCGTCGGCGCGGGTCTCGCGGGCCTCTGCCTCGCCCGCCAGCTCCTGCTCGAACGTCCCGGGATGCGCATCCTGCAGCTCGACCGCCTGCCGGAGATCCCCTCGCCCAAGCAGAAGGTGGGGGAGGCCACGGTGCAGGTGAGCGGCTACTACTACTCGCGGGTGCTCGAGATGGAGGAGCACCTGCTGATGGAGCACTACCTCAAGTACAACCTCCGCTTCTATTGGAAGACCGAGCGTGGAGGGAGCGTGTGGGAGGACCTCAGCCAGTCCTACA
Organism: Thermoanaerobaculia bacterium; assembly: GCA_036558045.1. Lineage (GTDB taxonomy): Bacteria > Acidobacteriota > Thermoanaerobaculia > Multivoradales > UBA5704 > DATARR01. The sequence goes on along the minus strand of DATBGJ010000230.1, from coordinate 3,042 downwards.
TCCGCAAGATCTCCAACATCGCCACCTACCAGCTCGACCGCAACAAGTTCGAGGCCGCGGTGCTGGAAAAGAACCGCGGGAATCCCAGCTACGAGCTGATCCATCCGATGACGGACCTGCAGGTGGACCTCGCCGAGGACGGCGGCTCGCACGGCTTCCGCTTCAAGGCCGGCGGCGACGAGATCGCCGGCCGCGCCCGCTGGGTGGTCGACGCCTCCGGCCGCGGCCGCTTCCTGGTCAAGCGGCAGGAGCTCAACCGCCCGAGCCCCATCAAGCACGGCTCCTCGTTCTTCTGGGTCGAGGGGCTCCTCGATCCCGAGAAGTGCACCAACCTCGACCGCCGGTCCATCCGCGTGCGGCCGGAGCGCGGGACGCTGGGGCATTTCCCCACCTTCCTCGCCACCAACCACTACTGCGGCCAGGGTTACTGGTTCTGGGAGATCCCCCTGCACGGCAAGACCAGCCTGGGGCTGGTCTTCGACACCGCCGATATTCCCTTCGAGGACGTCCATTCGGCAGAGAAGGTCGTCGACTGGATCTGCCGCGAGTATCCGCTCTTCGCCCGCGACCTGCCGCAGCGCAAGATCCTCCACCACTCGGGCCTCAAGAGCTTCGCGCTCGACAACGGCCAGACGATCTCGCCCAACCACTGGGCCATGGTCGGCGAGGCCTGCCGCTTCACCGATCCGCTCTACAGCCCCGGCGGCGACCTGATCTCGACCTACAACACGCTGCTCACCGACTGCATCCTGACGGCGGACCAGGGAGAGCTGGAGGCCAAGATCCGCCGCTACGAGCCGTTGGCGCGAGCCATCTATGAGGCCTACGTCCCGAGCTTCGCGGTGAGCTATCAGACCCTCGGCGACCAGGAGTCCTTCTCGCTGCGCTACGTCTGGGAGCTGACCGTCTACTTCGCCTTCTACGTCTTCCCCTTCATCAACGACCTGCACACCAACCAGGCGTTCCTGCCCGGCTTCCTCCGCCGCTTCGGTCAGCTCGGTCCCATCAATCACGGCATGCACCGCCTGCTGCAGGCGTTCTACCTGTGGAAGAAGGAGAACGTCGTCATCCCCGCTCCCGAGCCGGTCTTCTTCGAGTTCACCGAGATCGAAGCCCTGGCGCTGGCCGAGCTGACCTTCTACAAGGTCGGGATCGGCCTCGACGAGGCCCGCGAGGTGCTCGACGACCAGCTCGAGAACCTGCGCGACCTGGCCCGCTGGACGGCGGCCCACGTCGCCTCCGTCGTCCTCGACGACGAGCGGGCCCTCAGCAACGCCGCGTTCATCCGCGGCATCGACGTCAACGACCTGCAATTCGATCCCGACGCCATGGCGGCACGCCTCGACGCCGCCTGCCGCGAGACCTCCGAGACCTACGCCTGGCGGTTCAAGGTGCCGTGCATGAAGCGGTTCCGCACCCGCCGTCTCGTGCAGGAAATACCGCTGGCCGTCGGCGCGGCGGGAGGCTGAGGATGCGGGACGCCGCCGCACCCGTCGTCGCTGCCCCGGAGGCCGACCATGCTCCGGGGCTGGAGCGCGCCTTCTCCTTCGTCCCCGAGGAGCGTTTGGCCGAGCCGTTGCCAGTGGCGGGGGAGATTCCCGCGTTCCTGCGCGGCACGTACTACCTGAACGGTCCGGCCCGCTTCGCCCGCGGCGACTTGCGCTACCGCCATTGGCTGGACGGCGACGGCATGGTCTGCGCCCTCCGCTTCAGCGGCGAGGGAGCCCACCTCACGGCGCGCTTCGTGCGCAGCGCCAAGCTCGCCGCCGAGGAGGCGGCCGGCCAGGCGCTCTACCGCGCCTTCGGCACCGCCTTTCCGGGCGACCGGCTGGTGCGGGGCATCGCGCTCGAATCGCCGGTCAACGTCAGCGTCTACCCTTGGGGCGGCACGCTGCTGGCCTTCGGCGAGCAGGGAACTCCGTGGGAGCTCGATCCGGACACCCTGGAGACCCGGGGCCTCTACAACTTCGGCGGCGCCCTCAACCCGCTCAGCCCCTTCTCCGCGCATCCGAAGATCGATCCCGCGACGGGCGAGCTGTGCAACTTCGGCATCTCCTTCTCGGCCGCCCAGCCGAACCTCAACCTCTACCGCTTCACCGCCGACGGCAGCCTCGTCTCTCGCAAGAGGATCGCGCTGGAAGAGCCGCGCTCCCTCCACGACTTCTGCTTCGCCGGCCGGCACGTGGCGTTCTATCTCGCTCCCTACCGGCTCGACATGGCGGCGCTGGCCCAGGAAGGGAAAACCCTCATGGAGTCCCTGCGCTGGGAGCCGGAGAAGGGGAGCCGCCTGCTCGTCGTGCGCCGGGAAGACGCCGAGCCCGTCGCCTCCATCCCGGTGGGAAACCGCTACGTGCTCCACGGCATCAACGCCTACGAGGAAGACGACCGCCTGATCGCCGACGTCCTGGAGCTCGACCGCCCCGTCTACGACCAGTACGACGTCCCCAACCTCTTTCCTGATGTCGCTCGGGGCCGCCCTGTCCGCCTCGTCGTGGATCTCGCAGCCGGTACTCTCGTGGACCGCCACGAGATCGCCTATGACAAGGCGCCGGACTTCCCGGCGATCGATCCCTGTCTCGCCGGCCTTCCCTACGAGCATTTCTGGATGTTGGGGATCTCGAAGACCGGTCTGCCCGGCCGCAAGTTCTTCGACGAGGTCGTCCACTGCTCCTGGTCGCGCCCGGACCGTGCCGAGACCTGGCAGGCGCCGCCCGGCTGCTACCTGGGAGGCGAGCCCGCCTTCGCGCCGGACCCGTCAGGCGAGGGAGGCGCGGTGGTCTGCCAGCAGCTCGACGTGGAGACGGGGGAGATGACGTTCCTGGTCTTCGACGCCTTCGACGTGGCGCGTGGGCCCGTGGCGAAGCTTGCGCTCTCTTCGCCGCTCCACCTCGGATTCCACGCCTTTTTTCAGCCGGCCTGAGATGCGGCTCCATACCCAAACCGTACCGGCTGTGCTACACTTAGAGTCCAATGAATACGTCTGCCGTAAGAGCTGAAGATCATTTTCCGCAGGAGGTGCCTACGTTTCAGCCTCCTATACCT
>DATBGJ010000229.1:0-5063 GCA_036558045.1 Thermoanaerobaculia bacterium | reverse complement strand
TCGAGCGCACGAACGGCAACGAGAGAAAGGAAGTTGGGAGAGTCTGGCTTGAGCGGAAAGAGGACGAGGACTGGCTCAGCCTGGGGCTCTCGCCGCGGGCGCTCGGACCCGGCGTCTTCCGCATACGCCTGAGCGGAGAAGGAGGCGAGACGATCGAAGAGCATGAGCTGCGCGTCGAAGATCGTTAGGGATCTCGCCCTCGCGCTCGCCCTGGCAGGGGCCGCGTGCGGAGCACCGGAACGGCCGCCGCCGCAGAGGACCGCGCATCGCCCGCCGGACCGTCCCGCGCTGCACGCGAAGGCTCCGGCCGCGCGCTACGCAGACCTCACGCGGGAGGTCCGCCGGCTCGGCAGGCTGGGCCGGCGGCGCGAGACCGCCGCCGCTCTCATCGACCTCGGGATCACCCAGGTCGTCCTGGGAAAAACCGAGGATGCGCTGGGCAGCTACCGCGAAGCCCGGGAGATCAGCCGTACGCTCGGCGACCGAGCAGGGGAGGCCGACGCTCTCGCCAACATGGCCCGGGCCTACAGCGTGTTGGGGAAGATGGAGGACGCTCTCGATTTTTATGACCGGGAGCTAGCCTTGCGGCAGGAGCTCGGCCAGGTCGACGAGGAGGGCTACTGCCTGATCAACCGGGGACGGATCTATGCCTTGATGGGCGATTCCCAGACCGCGATCGACTACTTCACTCGCGGCTTGCCTCTCCTCCGGAGCGCTGCGTTCCGGCCCCACGCCGCAGGCGCCCTGGTGGACCTCGGCAGGGCGCTCGTGCAGACCGGCAGGACCCGGGAGGGCATCGAGACGATCGAGGAGTCCCTCCGGCGGCAGCGGCGGTTGGGAAATCCGACCGGCGAGGCGGTGGCCCTGGGCGCTCTCGGCTCGATCCACTACAAGCTGGGGGACATGGAGGCGGCCCGCAGGTACTACGCCCTCCAGGTCCGCGTCCTGCGGCAGGCCGGAGAGCGCACCCGGGAGGCCATGGCTCTTCCCAGTCTGGGGCGTCTGCAGGAGGAGACCGGCGATCTGGCCGGAGCGGTGCAGTCCTACTCCCGGGCCTTGCAACTGTCCGGGATGTCGGGGAGCCGCTCAGACCAGGGCTGGGCCTGGCTCGGGCTCGCCCGCATCCGCCGCCGACAGGGAGATCTCGCCGGCGCGCGGCAGGCCGCCGAGCAAGCTCTCGACCGCGTCGAAGCGCTGCGCGGCGAGCCGGTCAGCCGCGAGCTGCGCGCCTCCTTCCTCGCCACCCGGCAGAGCTACTACGAATTCCACGTCGGCCTGCTGATGGAGCTCGGCCAACAGCCCCAAGCCTTCGAGGTGAGCGAGCAGGCCCGGGCGCGCAGCCTGCTCGACGCGCTGGCGGAAACGCGGGCGGACCTGCGGAGCGGCGTCGATGCCGCCCTGCTGAAGAGCGAGGCCGACCTGGACGAACGGCTGCACGCCGCCGAGCGGCTGCGCGTGTCGCTGGCGGAGAGCAACGCTCCGGCGGCCCAGGTCGCAGCCGCCGAGCGGGGCCTCCGCGAGCTGCTGCGCGATTCCCAGCGGCTGGCGGACTCCATCCGCCGCGCGTCCCCCCGCTACGCCGCCCTCAGCCAGGCCCAACCCGCGCACCTGCAAGCCATCCAGCGGTTGCTCGACCCGGACACGCTGCTGCTGGAGTACGCGTTGGGCAAGGAGCGCAGCTTCCTGTGGGCCGTCACTGCGAGCTCTCTCGCCAGCTTCACGCTGCCGCCCCGCGCCAGGATCGAGGACGCCGCCGGCCGCGCGCTCCGCGGCCTCGCCTCGCGGCAGCAGGCGCTCGCCCGGGTCAGCACCGACAGGGCCCTCGACGAGCTCTCGCGCCTGCTGCTCGGCCCGGTGGCCGGCCGGCTCCGGCACCGCCTCGTGATCGTGGGCGACGGCGCGCTGCACACCCTACCTTTCGCCGTGCTGCCGATCCCCGGCCGGCGCGAGCCCCTGATCGCCGAGCACGAGGTCCTGAGCCTTCCCTCCGCTTCGACCCTGGCGGTGCTGCGCCGCGAGCTGGCGGCGCGGCCCGCATCGCCCGTCACCGTGGCGGTGCTGGCCGATCCGGTCTACGGCACCGACGATCCGCGGGTGACGCGCGGCGCCGCGGCGGCTCCCGCGAGCCTGCGCGGCAGAGGTCCTGACCAGTTCGCTCCCCTCCCCTTCGCCCGCCAGGAAGCCGCGGCGATCCGCGAGCTGGTCCCCACCGCGCGGAGGTTCGAAGCCCTGGATTTCGCCGCCAGCCGGCAGACCGTGATGAGCGGGCGCCTGAAGCCCTATCGCATCGTGCATTTCGCGACGCATGCGGTCCTCGACTCGAAGTACCCCGAGCTCTCCGCCATCGTGCTCTCCAGGATCGACGCGAAGGGGGCGCCCGTCGACGGCTCCCTGCGCGTGCACGACATCTATCGCCTGAGCCTGCCGGCCGACCTCGTGGTCCTCTCGGCCTGCGAAACGGCGCTCGGCCAGGAGGTGCGGGGCGAGGGACTGATCGGGCTGACCCGCGCCTTCTTCGTCGCCGGCGCCCGGCGCGTGCTGGTCAGCCTGTGGCCGGTGGAGGACCGCGCCACGGCCGAGCTGATGCGGCGCTTCTACCGCGAGCTGCTCCACAACCACCGGTCCCCGGCGGCGGCGCTGCAGGCCGCCCAGAACAGCCTGCGGCAGGAGCCGGGATGGAAAGCGCGCTATTACTGGGCGGGCTTCGTCCTGCAGGGAGATTGGCGTTGATAACCCTTTTCGTTGACGGCCGGATCTACCCCCGGCATACTGAGGTCATCCAAGCATTCAGACCCGAAGGGAGGAGACGATGAACCGGCATCAACCCTGGCAGGCGCCCATCTCGGAAACCGATCCCAATCCCTGGCCCGATCCGCCGCCCAAGCGCTGACGGCGCCGCCATCCTCGCCGCACCGCCGGCTCCGTTTCCCCCAGGGGAGCGGAGCCGGTGTTGTTTTGCCGCTAACTCATCCTGCTTCAGGTTGGATCTATCCCGTTGCCACCGATGAAGGAGGACGGGATGAGCGCCGAAACCACCGAGGAGCCCCGCGACGAAGACCTGCTCGCCGCCACCGCGCGCGGCGATCTCGAAGCCTTTCACCGCTTCTATGAGCGTTACGCCGGCCGGGTCCTCGCCTACGTCCGCCGGATCAGCCGCGACTCCGCTCTCGCCGAGGACGTCGCGCAGGAGGTGTTCACCGCCGTCTGGATGCGAGCCGCCACCTTCCAACCCGATCGCGGCGGCGCGGCCGGGTGGCTCTTCACGCTGAGCCGCAACAAGCTCATCGATCACTGGCGGCGGAGCGGCGGCAACGCCGGCGCGGAGAGGCTGGACGAGCCGCGGCTCCCCGCCGCCTCCGACGGCGACGCCGACCTGCGCCTCACCCTCCGCCAGGCGCTGGCGCACGTCGCTCCCGAGCAGCGGCAGGCGATCGAAACGGCGTACTTCGACGGCCTCACCTACGAGGAGACCGCCGGCCGGCTCGCGCTCCCCGTCGGCACCCTCAAGTCGCGCATCCGCCTCGGCCTGCGGGCAATGCGGGCGGTGCTGGCGGAAACGGTCTGCCCTGCGAGGCCTCACTCCCTGTCCCCCTCTCCCTGACGGGCGAGGGGGGACGATCCACAACCGGTAATGCCAATAGGAGAGCGCGGATTCAGCAAGATCCCTTCGCAGGCGTCCCCCCTCGCCCGTCAGGGAGAGGGCAGGACGCTGCGACAACTCGAACCCTTGGAGGAAATCCTCCTCCGCATTGCTCTGTTGTAATCCTCGGACCTCCGCCTCAGCCGGCGCCGGTCGTTTCGATGCCGCTGATATACTCCACCCATCGCCTCGCGGTCGCGAGGTGATTCCTTTTAGGCGGCAGCCACAGGAGGGGATCAGCCCCGATGTCCAGTCCCGAGCCGGTGCATCCCAACGCCGACAACTACCACCGGGTCATCATCCTCGGCTCCGGCCCGGCCGGGCTGACGGCGGCGCTCTACGCCTCGCGGGCGGACCTCGCGCCGACCGTCTACGAGGGCCTCGAGCCCGGCGGTCAGCTCACGACCACGACGGACGTCGACAACTTCCCCGGCTTCCCCGAGGGCATCCTCGGCCCCGAGCTGATGGACCGCATGCGCGAGCAGGCGCGGCGCTTCGGCACCAAGGTGAAGTTCGAGCAGGCCGTCGAGGTGGACTTCGACCGGCGGCCGTTCACCGTGCGCACGGACGAGACCACCTACCGCTCCGACGCCCTCATCGTGGCCACCGGCGCCTCCGCCAAGCTCGGCGGCATCCCCGGCGAGCAGGATCTCATGGGCTACGGCGTCTCCGCCTGCGCCACCTGCGACGGCTTCTTCTTCCGCAACAAGGAGATCGTCGTCATCGGCGGCGGCGACTCGGCCATGGAAGAGGCGACCTATCTCACCAAGTTCGCCAGCAAGGTGACCCTCATCCATCGCCGCCGCGAGCTGCGCGCCTCCAAGATCATGCAGGACCGCGCCTTCGCCAACCCGAAGATCGCCTGGATCTGGGACACCGTGGTGACCGAGATCGTCGGCACCCGCGAGGGCGGCGTGACGGCGGTCAAGCTGCACAACAAGATGACCGGCCTCGACAGTGTCTATCCCACCCAGGGAGTTTTCTACGCCATCGGCCATGAACCCAACACGGGCATCTTCCGTGGCAAGCTGGAGATGAACGACGTCGGCTACATCAAGGTGCAGGAGCCCAGCACCAAGACCAGCGTGCCCGGCGTCTTCGCCGCCGGCGATGCCATGGACCCGGTCTACCGCCAGGCGGTCACCTCCGCCGGCACCGGCTGCCAGGCGGCGATCGATGCCGAAAGGTGGCTCCAGGAGCTGCACGACTGATGCTTTCCAAGCCCACGTCCCAGATCAAGACTCTCGGCGCCCTCCGCGAGGCGGGCTACCGGCCGCGCTCCGTCAAGCAGGAGATCCGCGACAACCTGCGGGCCAGCCTCAGGAACGGCGGCCCCCTCTTCCCCGGCATCCTGGGCTACGACCGCACGGTGATCCCGTCGGTGATCAACGCCCTGCTGGCCGGGCACGACTTCATCCTCCTC
>DATBGJ010000228.1:0-2456 GCA_036558045.1 Thermoanaerobaculia bacterium | reverse complement strand
GGGATCATCCGCAGACCGATGGCGCGGCCCGCCGAGAGCAGGAGCGGCCCCGGATAGCCGTAGTTGCCCTCATCGCGGAGGCGGCTCTCGATGGCGTCGTGCGTCAGGTAGCTGGTGGTGAGGACGTGGGGCAGCAGGCGGCCGGAGCGACGGCCGGTCCGCAGACTCTTGGCGAGGTGGACCTCGACGAAGCTGCGGTGCTGCCCGCCGAGGCGGCAGAACGGATTCAGCGCCTTCACGACGCCCGCGCCCTTGGTCCAGCGGCTGCCGATGCCGCCGGCGAGAGAGACCACTGCTACCGCGCCCTCCGCCAGCGCCTCTCGGCCGATCTGGCTGTAGCGGCTTTCCAGCGGACGGCGGGCGTCGAAGAGCGCCGAGGACGGCGGGTCCTCGATTTTACTGCTGGCCGGCAGGCGGTTCTGCGCGAGGCCGATACGGCCGGCCCGCAGGTCGGCCTGAATGCGCTCGTGCTGCGCGCGGTCGAAGCCGTAGCGGTCCAGGAGGGTATCGAGAGCGCCGCCGGCGTTCTCCTCTTCGGCGTCGCCGCGAGGGAGGAGATGGTCGAACAGCCGCTGCACGCTGCCGGCGAATTGCGGATTCGAGCGGGACGCCGCGCTGAAGCGGTCGAGCTCGGCGCGCCGGGCGGGCGCGAGCAGACGCGCCTCCGCGCGCAGCAGACCGGGCACCACCAGGGTGTAGTATTCGGCGGGAAGGAGCGCTTCGGCGCGCTCGAGCAGCGTCGCCGTGGAGCCGCGTTCGTTGATCGCGAAATCGTACACGACCGGATCCATCGCGAACGGCACGGAGCGTTCGAGCTCCCTCTTGGTCGAGCGCATGATCGCGGCCATGCGGTCCTGCGCTTCGGATTTGCGGCCGGGCGCGAAGAGGAATCCCATGCCGCCGCCGGCCATGCCGCCGAGCATCCAGAAGCCGAGAAAGTCGCTGCCCATCGCTTCGCCGGCGCGGCGGATCAGCAGATTGGTGTAGAGATTGCCGGCCCACGGGATGACAGTCTGGATCGGGCCGTCGAAGTTGCGCTGCGTGGAGGCGCCGATGGCCGGGATGTCGCCGCGGCGGAGCGCGTCGAGCACGACGTCGAGCAGCCGGATGGCTTCACGGCGGCCGGTCCATTCGGCCTCGGAGCGGAGCAGGTACTTCTCCGTCACCATCTCGAGAATGGGCCCGACGTCCTGCGCCATTCCGCCATGCGCAAGGACGAGACTGTCCTGGAGGCGCTCCCGGGTTTCGGCGGAGACTTCGTCGCGGCCGAATACGCGATGACGCGGCAGCAGGCAGCCGCGGCTGACACCGTACTCGGGATCATCTTCGGCGGCGGCGACGCCGTGGATCAGCTTGATGCCGGGCCAGACGCCGCCGGAATCCTGCCACCCGCCGCCGGACCCGCCGAGCCATTCGCCGAGAATTGCACGGGCCGCGACGAGGCGGCGCTCGTCATCCGTCAATTCGCCGGTAAGAGCGGCGATCTGTCGCGTCGCCCGCATGCACACCGCGATGAGGCAGGCGAGCAGCGTGGTCGACACGGCGAGGCGCGACCCCTTCGGAATGTCGTTGACCTTGCTGGCGATCTCGATGCCGTGTCCGGCCCGGCCGGTCATGCGCCGTAGCACGTCGGCGAGCGGCTGCGTGGAGCCCTCCATACCGGAGGGAACGAGACCGCTCGCGATGACGGCCGCCTTGAGCAGGCCGAGGTAGTCGCGGGCGAAGTCGAAGACCTCGGCGATGGTCGTGACGTCCGTGGTGGCGTGGAGGTCGACGCTGGTGAGCCGGATGACGGGCTCGTCGATGACGCGGAAATACGCTTCGACCGGCGGCCGCGGGGCGCCCTGCCCTGCCCCGCGGACGGCGAGGTCCACGGAGATGTTGATGACCCTCGCGCCTTCGGGAAAGTCCATCCCGAGGAAGAAAATGTCGCTCCATCCGCTGTGTGTGAGGTCCATGCGGACGGGCGTGGCCTCGCGGAGAATGGGGAAGATCGGTTCCGCGCCCGAGGGCGGCAGCAGCTCCGGACGGAGGCGCAGCGGGTAATCGGCGGGATGGCCGGTGCGGAACATCCACTGGTTGCCGCGCACGGAGCGGACGCTGCGGCGGACCTGGTCGGCGAGCGTCTGGAAGCCGAGGGCGCGATATGCCGCGGCGAGTCCGCTGGAGAGCGATGCGCCGGGCCCTTCCGCCGCCTGGACTGCAAGCAGACGGTCTATGGACTCCTGGAAGCGGCGGCGGAGCAGGTTGGTATACGCCGCGTAGGGGATCAGCGAACGGCTACGCTCGCCGGTGTGCAGCGGCATGTGGAAGCGGTGGATGGCGTACAGGAAAAAGAGAGCGCGAACGCGGTGGTAGAGATTCTCGCTCGAGCGGCGGAAGCGGTCGAGCTCGGCGCAGTGTTCGAGGAGCTGATCGAGCGTCGCTCCGGCGCAGAGGGATTCGAGGGACCGGTC
>DATBGJ010000227.1:0-4248 GCA_036558045.1 Thermoanaerobaculia bacterium | reverse complement strand
CCCGAGGAGTCCAAATCCGAAGCCAAGTCGGAGACGAAGGCCGGCGAGGGAGCCAAGACCGAGAAGCCCAAGGAGGCGGCGGGGGCGAAAAGCTCGGGGTCGACGGGATCGGAATAGCTGGAAATTATTCTGAAACCCATACATGTTACAATGCCATCAGCGACTTGGATCCGCTCCCAGGATTGACGAAGCTCGAAGTAATCAGGAGGTCCCCGTGAAGTCAGCGCTCCGTCGTCTCGCCCTGCTCTTCCTCGTCCTGCCCCTGGGCCTTTCCCGGCCGGCGGCTGCCACAACCTACATGATGATGTCCGACCGCGCCCTCGCCGATCAGGCTGCGGCGATCGCGGACGTGACGGTGGTCGGGGTGGAGTCCGCGCCGCTCGTCGACGGGCCGCCGGCCACCGACTACCTGGTCGAGGTGAACCGCGTGCTCAAGGGCGACCTCGCCGGCAGCACCATCGTGGTGCGGGTACCGGGCGGCATCAATCCTCTCGGCGTCGGGCTCAAGATCTGGGGCGCGCCCCAGTTCGCCGAGGGGGAGAACGCCCTGCTCTTCCTGCGTCCGGCGCAGGACGGCACCTACCGCATCCTCCACCTGATGCTCGGCGCCTTCCACAAGCGGGTCCTTGACGGCCGCGCGGTAGCCCTGCGCGACCTCTCCGAAGCCCACGAGGTCAGCGCGAAGAGCGAGGACGGCATCGACGCCATCCGCGACTTCGACCGCTTCGCCGACTGGGTGGAAGACCGCGCACACGGCGTCTCGAACGCCGACGGCTACGTGGTGGGCAGGGCCAAGGCCAACCTCGGGTCGGCCTCCGAGAAGTTCGCCTTGCTGCGGGCCGACGACCGTAACGCCATCCGCTGGTTCCGCTTCGACCGCGGCCAGAGCGTGGATTTCAGGGTCAACGCCACGGGCCAGCCGGGCCTGGGCCTGGAGGCCACGATCAACGCCTTCCAGGCGGCTTTGAACGCCTGGAACGACGATCCCGGTACGAACGTCCAGTACAACTACGCCGGCACGACCAGCGCGGGCGGCGGCCTCGCCCGCTCGGACAACGTCAATACCATCCTCTTCGACGACCCTTACCGGGATGACCCCAACGAGGCGGTCGAGGGGACCTTCGATTGCTCCTCGGGCGGCGTCATCGCCATGGGCGGGCCGTGGTTCTACGGCTCGACGCGCACCTTCCGGAGCACGCGCTATCACGAGGCGGCCGAGGCCGACATCGTCACCAACGACGGCACGGAGTGCTTCTTCCACAACAACCCCCGGGCGGCTGAGGAGGTCTTCGCGCACGAGCTGGGCCACACGCTGGGCCTTGGGCACTCCGCGCAACGCGACGCGCTGATGTTCGCCAACGCGCACGACGACGGCCGCGGCGCGCGGCTGACGGACGACGACCGCACCGCCATCGCTCAGCTCTACGGCACCGGCGCCGGCTCGGGCGGCGGCGGCGAGTCCAACCTGGTCGCGCCCTCCCGGCTGACGGCCCGTTCCGCGAAGAGCGCCGAGGTCACCCTCAACTGGCGCGACCGGGCCGCTGGCGAGGCGAGCTACCGGGTCGAGATCAAGCCCAGGGGGAAGCCGTGGCGGGAGATCCTGACGCTGCCGGCCGATGCCACCTCGGCCACGATCACGGACCTGCTGCCCCGCGCCCTCTACTCCTTCCGCGTCCGCGCCGAGCGCGGGGGCGCGTTCTCGAAGTACAGCAACGTGGTATCGGTCTTCACGCGATAAGACCCTCACTGGCTGACCGACCTGTAGGGCCGCCCCTACAGGTCGGGTGAATTCCACCCTGCTAAACTCTCGCCGCCGCGAGGTTTCCGTCCCGCCATGACCCTGGCCTTCCGCCCCGACGAGACCAGCCCGCTCGCCGACGCCCTCTTCGCCGAGCTGGGCGCGGCGCCGGCGCGGGCCATCGACGCCCGCGACGAGATGCTGGGCTTCCTCGCGGCGGCGCAGGGAGGCGACCGCGAGCGCGGCCTCTGCCAGTACTTCCGCTCGGGAGCGAGCATCGCCGATTCGCTGACGCAGGTGCTGCGCTGGCGCTTCGGCGAGCCCGGCCGCCCCGTCAAGCTCCTCGACTTCGCCAGCGGCTACGGCCGGATCACCCGCTTCCTGGTGCGCGAGATCCCGCCGGAGCGCCTCTGGGTGGCGGACGTCTATGCCGAGGGCGTGCGCTTCCAGGAGGAGACGTTCGGCGTGCACGGCCTCGTCTCCACCGTGCGGCCGGAGGACCTCTCCTGCGGCGAGCGGTTCGACGCCGTCCTCGTCACCTCGCTCTTCACCCACCTGCCGGAGGAGCGTTTCGTGGCCTGGCTGCGGGTGCTCCTCGGCCTGCTCGCGCCGGGCGGCGTGCTCGCCTTTAGCGCTCACTCGCCCGCGGTGCTCCCCTTGGGCGCCGAGATCCCCGCAGGAGGATTCCTCTTTCAGGAGACGAGCGAGAGCGGCTCGCTCGACACCAGCGACTATGGCTCGACCTGGGTGACGGAGGAGTTCGTACGCGCCGCGCTGGAGAAGGCCGCCGGAGCCGGCGCCTCGCTGCACCGCATCGACCGCGGCCTCTGCAACTTCCAGGACCTCTACCTCGCCGTGCCGGAGCCGGGCGTGGACTTCTCCACGCTGCGCTTCCACGGCGAGCCGCACCTCTTCCTCGAGAGGGCGGCGCTGGCGCCCGGCCGGCTCGATCTCTCCGGCTGGGCCGCCGTCCTCTCCGGCGAGGTGCGCGAGGTCGAGGCGGTACTCGACGGCGAACGCCTCGCCGCCGCTCCGGTCGACGAGCCGCGCCCGGACGTCGCCCAATACCTCGGCGGCGGCTCGCGCTTCCTGCGCACGGGCTGGCTCCTCTCCTGCGCGCTGCCGGAGGGGACCTCGCGCTCCTCCTCCGTCCTGGTGCTGCTGGCGGTCGACGCGCGGGGCGTGCGGCATCCGGTCTGGGTCGGCTCGCTCGACGCGGCCCTCCTCGACTCGGCGCGCAATGAAGGCGTCCGCCTCGGTCGCGAGCTGCGGCACGCCGAGGCGGTGCTCGCCGAGGAGAGAGCGCGCGCGGCGGTGGAAGCCGAGGCGCTGCGCGCCCGCATCGCCGCCATGGAGGCCAGCCGCTTCTGGAAGCTGCGCAACGCCTGGTTCCGCTTCAAGAAGCGCGTGGGGTTGATCGAGGACGCCGGCTGAGCGAGCCGGGATGGGTTATCCTCATGGCGTGCTCACTATGGCGGCACCCCCCGAGGTCCTGACGGAGGCGGAACGCTCTTTGCAATCGCACGGGCGCGTGGTGCTGTGCCAGATCGTACGCGCCGAGGGCTCGACCCCCGGCAAGGTGGGCTGGAAGCTGCTGGCACGGCCCGACGGCTCGTTCTTCGGCAACCTCGGGGGCGGCGCGTTCGAAGCCCTGGTGAAGGCGGACGCGCTCGCCAAGCTGCGGGCGCGGGCCGGCGTCGACGCCTCGGAGGTGAAGCGGTACTACCTCACCGAGGAGGCGGTGAAGGGCGAGCCCACGGGGATGGTCTGCGGCGGCATGGCCGAGGTCTTCCTCGAGGTGATGGTGGCGGCGCCGGTGCTCGCCATCTGCGGCGGCGGCCCGGTGGGGCAGGCGCTGGCCCGCGCGGCGGCCCTCGCCGGCTTCGAGTGCCTGGTGGCGGACGACCGCGCGGAGTTCCGGCGGCTGGAGACGTTCCCCGCCGGCACCCGCCTCGCCGAGGTGGACCGCGAGTACGCCGGGGACTTCCTGGCGCCGGTGCGCAACCGCGAGCTCTACGTCGCGGTGGTCACCCGCTGCTGGGAGACGGACACGACGGCGCTCGCGGCGGTGCTGCGGCAGGTGCCCGGGGAGCTGCGCTATCTCGGGCTCATGGGCAGCCGGCGCAAGGTGGCGCGGGTGCGCGAGGAGCTGGAGAGTCTGGGCTTCGATCTGTCGGAAGTCCGGCTGCGCGCGCCGATCGGTCTGCCGATCGGCGGCGACAGTCCGGGTGAGATCGCGATTTCGATTCTGGCGGAGGTCATTGGTACACGGTATGAGAAGTGAAGATTGGATCGGATGGATCCGTCGGATCGGTCCGATCGGACGGATCACCACCCTTCTCCTGGGATTCTTCTTCCTGCTCGCGGCCTCATCACAGGCCGCCGTCTCGGACTGGCGATACCTGCCGATCTGGGGGGGCGACGTGCGCACGGTCGCGGTCGATCCCGGCAATCCCGACGTGGTCTTCGCCGGCACGGCCTCCGGCCAGGTCTACATCTCCCAGAACGGC
>DATBGJ010000226.1:0-2494 GCA_036558045.1 Thermoanaerobaculia bacterium | reverse complement strand
CATACCTGCCAACTCCGCAGCCCGGTTAGACGAGAGTCGGCCGAGTTCATAGAGCTTCACAGCGGCCAAGATTCGGAGCTCGCGGGCGAAAGCGGCCTCGTTCATCTTTTCGGCCAGGAGCACCGTTTCCGGAACGTCGATCAAGAGCTGCCGGCTCGCCATGGGAATCCTCTTCGAGGGTCTCCGGGTCAGGGGTTCGTCAACCGAAGGATCTGCCCTGGGGTCAGGATTCCCAGTCCTTGCCGGATCGCAGGGATAAGAGGCCGGAGGTCCTGAATGCGATTGCTTCGGGCTTTCAGGACGATGATGCCAATGCTATAGCCGGCGATATTCTGTTGGAAAGGCAGGTTTTGATCAGCAGTCAGCAGCACTTCGAAGCCGGCGGTGACGGCACGGCGGAGCAGGGCGCCGTTGGCCAAGCCCGACCATCCGAGCTCGGCCACAGTACGGGCCTCCTCCACCTTCAGCTCTTCGGCAAGCTCCAGCGGCAAGGACTCATCGACCAGGATTCGCACAGGAGGTCAGGAACTCGCCGGCCATCTCCAGGGCCGCGACGGCCTGCTCGCGGGAGACGGAGGGAAAGGACTTCAAGAAATCCTCGAGGCTGTCCCCGGCTTCGAGGAAGTCGATGAGGTTGCGGACGGGCACGCGAGTCCCCAGGAACACGGGTGTTCCTCCCAGGATTTCCGGATCGCTGTGGACCACAACACCGGTCTGAGCCATGCTCGAAGTCTAGCACCGGAACGCCCCGGTTACTTTTTCCCACCTGGGGGTGTCTAAACCCTCAGGATGAACACGACACCGACAGCAGTCTCGACCAGGATGTGGGGAGGCGAGTTGCGGGACCGAGCCGACGGCGGTCAGGAGGGACGGTTGCTCGCCGCCCTGGCCGCGGGAGACAGGAGCGCCGCCGAGCAGCTCGTGGAGCGGACGTACCGCGGGGTCTACGCCCTGCTGCGCCGGCTCTGCGGCGATGCGGATCTGGCGGCGGACCTGACGCAGGATACCTACCGCAAGGCGTGGGACGCCCTGCCCGGCTTCGACCGCCGGTCGCAGTTCTCCACCTGGCTCCACCGCATCGCCTACACCACCTTTCTCAACCATCTGCGCCGGCCCCATCGCCTCGTGCCGCTCGAGGAGAAGCACGAGGCGGCCGTCCCCGATCCCGCGCCCTCGGCGGAGGAGACCGTGGACCGGGGCGCCGCGGGAGACCGGCTGCGGCGCGCCGTCCTCGCGCTGCCGGAGGAGCTGCGGTTCACCGTCACGGCGCTCTTCTGGGGAGACCAGCCGGTCAAGGAAGTGGCGCGCCAGGAAGGGGTCACGGCGGTCGCCATCCGCAAGCGCCTCAAGCGGGCGCTGCGGATGCTGTCGCTGGCCCTCGAGGAGGAAGCTCGATGAGCAGGCTGAGCGAGCGCGAAATCGCCCGGCAGCTGGCGGAGCGGGAGGACTTCGAGCCGCCGGCCGGGCTGCTGGAGAAGATCAAGAACGAAATCCCGCCGGAGATCTCCGTCGGCACGGAGACCACGGGCGAAAGGAGGAGCCTCATGCCCGCGCGGCAGCGGTGGCTGATCGCGGCGTCCCTGATCCTGATGGCCGGCGCGGGCCTCTTCGCGCTGCGGGTGCGGCAGCAGAGCGCCGCCCTGGAAAGCGTGATCGAGCCCAAATCCTCTCCCGCGGCAGCGTGGGGAGGGAAGCGGGAGAGCCATGCCCTCCAGCCGCAGCCGGAGTCGCGGGCCGCCGCGCCGGCCCCGGCCCTGCGGAGATACTCGCTGCTCAAGGAGGAGGCGGGCCAGAACGCGGTGGTGCCGGAGTCCCTGCCCTCGCCGTCACCTCCTCCGCCGGCGGTCAGGCAGGAACCCAAGGTGCTGGCGAAGCTCAAGTCTCTGGGCTACGTCGCCGGCGGGCGGAGGGATCAGGCCGCGCCCGCGCCGGCCGCGATTCCCGAAGAGGTGGAAGGCGGCGTCGAAGGCGGCGTGGAGGGCGGTGTGGCCGGCGGCGTCGTGGGTGGCGTTCCGGGTGGCGTCGTCGCCGGAGCGCCCAGTGGCCAGGCGCTGTCTTATCGCGGGATCAGCCCGCGGATGGAGTCCGACGCGGAAGAGCCCTTGCGACGAGACGGCGTCTTCAAGTCGGCCGGCGTCAATCCCTTCGTGGACACCGCGGCGGACCGTCTCTCCACCTTCGGGCTGGACGTCGATACCGCCTCGTATACGGTGGCACGCGGGTATCTCAACGAAGGCCGGCTGCCGGACCCGGCCTCGGTGCGGGTCGAGGAGTTCGTGAACTTCTTCGACTACGGCGACGCGCCGCCGGCGCGCGGAGGCGACTTCGCGCTCAAGGCCGAGGGCGCGCCCTCTCCCTTCATCCAGGACGGAAGCCACCGGCTGCTGCGCTTCAACATCCGCGCCCGTGAGGTGAAGGCCGATCAGCGCCGGCCCGCGATGCTGGTCTTCGTCATCGACGTCTCCGGCTCGATGGACCAGGACAACCGCCTGGG
>DATBGJ010000225.1:0-12251 GCA_036558045.1 Thermoanaerobaculia bacterium | reverse complement strand
AGGTGCGGAAACCGAGTTGGTTGGCCTCGCGCAGGATGAGCTCGATGTCCGGATGATCGCCCACCGCCGTGGCCACGAAGCCGAGCTGGTCGGTGACCGGGCGGGCGCGCTCGAGCGACGCCAGGATGTACTCCGTCGGGTGCCAGCGGAAGCGTCCCATGCCGAAGGTGGCCCAGCAGTAGCGGCATTTCTCGGGACAGCCGCGCGACATCTCGATGAGGAACTTCTCCGCGAACTCCGTGCGCGGCGTGACGATGGCGGTGGTCGGCAGGTGCCCCGGCGCCTGCATCTGATCGGCGGAGAGCTCGAGCTTGTCGAGCTTGGGGAGCTCGTCCCCCTCGTCCTCGGGACGGTGGAAGGCGGGCGCGTAGAAGCCGTGCTGCGCGGACAAGCGCTCGATGACCGCCTCCCTGTCCGTCTCCTCTTCCAAGGCGCCGAGCAGCGAGAACAGGACGTTCTCGGCCGCGCCGAGGGCGAAGACGTCGACGAACTCCGCCATCGGCAGCGGATTGATCGAGGCGCAGGAGCCGCCCATGACGATCACGGGATCCCAGGGCTGGCGGTCGCGGCGGTGCAGCGGGATGCGCGCGCGGTCGAGCATGCGCAGCAGGTTGACGTAGTCCTGCTCGAAGGAGACGGAGAAGGTGACGCAGCGGAACTCGTCGAGCGGCCGCCGGCTCTCCACCGAAATCGGCATGCCGAAGCCGTCCTCGAAGAAGCGCTCGCACGACCAGCCCGACCGGCCGTGCACCAGCTCGTACACGCGCTGGAAGCCGAGGCTCGACATGCCCACGTGGTACGTGTTGGCGTAGGCCAGCGCGAGGCGGTGCGTGCCATGAGGAGAGAAGCGCTCCACCGGCCGCTCGGCGGCAAGGAACGGCGACCAGTCGTGGGCGGGCTTCTTCATCAGATACCTATTGTAGGGGATGGCCGGGCGGAGGGATGCCGCGGGCGTACAGGGAACGGTTGGAAGAGGGGCGGTATTCCCTTCGAGACCGCCCCTTGGACCCCTATCCGCTCAACCGCCCCGACGCCTTGATCGTCACCCGCACCTCCTTCTCGACCCGCAGCAGGAAGAAGCTCGGATCCCTGAGCCCCCACTGCACGTAGGGGATGAGAAGGCTTCCCGTGGCGGTCACCCGGTTGCCCTCGGTCTTGGCGACCACCGGCAGGGCGAGGAAACGGCGGTCGCCGTGAAAGTCGAGGATGCCCTCGAGCTGCAGCTCGCTGCGTCCGGTGCGGTTGATCTTGCCGCCGACCTTCTGCACGTCGTAGACGATGTCGGGAAAGCGGCGGCTCTCCAGGATCTTCTCGTGCATCTTGCGATCGCGCCGGCTATTGCCGGTGTTGGCGCTGGCGGCGTCGAGGACGATCCAGCCGCTGGCGGCGCCGGTCTCGGTGTCGATCTTGACCGTGCCGTGCTTGGCCTGCAGGGCGCCGTCGACGGTGTGGAGGGTGGCCCCGAAGGTGAACGTGATGAAGGTGGCCTTGGGATCGAGCTCGAAGGTCAGATTCTCGGCTGTGAGGACGGACGCGAACGACCAGACGGCCAGCAACAGGGGGAGCGTCCTGCGGCGAAGCATCGGATGTCTCCTCTCGGCGCGATGCGCCATCCCGAATGCAAGAAAAGCTAAGCCGCGACCAGCCGCCAGGCCAGCCGGAGAGCCCCGTTCACGCCGAGGCGGCGGGGCGGCAAGGTGCGGGCGTGAATCCCCAAAAGACGTGAGAACAGGGCCGGCTCCGCGGCCAGCGCGCGCACGGCACGGGCGCGCAGGCGCGGCCGCCGCTCCAGGGCCAACACCAGCGACGTCATGGCGTTGGGGAGCCGGTTGATGCGGCGGTGGGCCGCGGTGTAGCGGCCGAGATCCTCCGCCTGGATCGCCTCGATCAGCGCCGCCGACTCGTGGAGCGCCACCGCCAGGCCCTCGCCGGTGATGGCGTCCAGATAGCCGGCCGCGTCCCCCACCAGCGCCACGTTGCCGCGGCGGACGGCGCGCACGCGCTGGTGGAGCGGACCGGCGCCGCGGTCGCGTGACGCGGCGGGCACGCCGGCGACCCGTGCGTGGAGCGCGGGGATCCTCGCCAGCAGATCGTCGAAGACCGCCTTCTCGCCGCTCCACAGCATGGCGATGCCCACCTCATCGCCGCTCACCGGCGTGACGTAGGCCTCGCAGGAAGGCCCCCAGTAGACCTCGACGAAGTCGCTCCACGGCGCCATCGCGAAGTGCCGCCGGACGCCGAAGCGGCGGACCGCGCCCTCGCCGGCGCGCGGGTCCACCCAGCGACGCACCCGCGAGAGCAGGCCGTCGGCGCCCGCGATCCAGCGCGCCCGGAGGAGCCCCTGGTCAGTCTCTATCCCTTCGGGTCCAATCCCCTCGGCCTTGACGCCCCAGCGCAGATCGACTGCCAGCTCCTCGGCCCGCCGCATCAGCGCCTCGTGCAGCTCGATGCGCCGCACTCCCAGGCCGCCGGCGTGCGGAAAGAGACCCTCGGCCATCGCCTCGCCGTCGAAGTAGCGAATGCCGCGGAAGATCCGCCCGCGCGGCTCGACGCCAATCTCCCGCAGCCGCGCCACGGCGTCCGGCATCAAGCCTTCGCCGCAGGCCTTGTCGATGGGAGGGCGAAAGCGGTCGAGAACGACGGCGCTCAAGCCCGCGAGCCGCGCGCGGATGGCGGTGGCGAGCCCGGCCGGACCACCGCCCACGACGAGGAGATCGGTCCCGGCGATCATCCGCCGTCCTCGGAGAGGCTCATCGCGGCCACCGGCTCTACCATCGCCAGCTCGCCGGCGAGATAGCGGCGCAGGGTCTCGCCGCGGCGGAGCTTGCCGGAGGAGGTGATCGGCAGCGCGCCGGGCGCCAGGATCACCACACGATCGACGAGAAGTCCGGTCGCCCCGAGCACCGCCGAGCGGCAGGCGTCCGGCAATGCTTCAAGCTCAGCCCCGCTGGCCTGCCGGGTAGCTTCGACGAACAGCGCCAAAACCTCGCCGGAAGCGTCCTCGGGCAGCCAGCTCGCCGCCGCGACGCAGCCCTCGCGGACGCCGGGCACGCCGTCGGCCGCCAGCTCGATCTCCTCGGGCGCGTAGTTGCGACCGCGCAGGATGACGGCGTCCTTGGCACGGCCCGTGAGATAGAGCTCGCCTTCGAGCAGGAATCCGAGATCGCCGGTGTCCAGCCAGCCGTCAACCAAAACGCGGGCGGTAGCCTCGGGATCGCCGAGGTACCCTTCCATCAGCGAGGGCCCCTGGATCCAGACATGCCCCACTCGTCCCTCGCCGAGATCCTGGTCCGCTTCGTCGCGGATGCGCAGCCGGAATCCCGGCACGGGCCGGCCCACCGAGACGATCTCGCGGCCTTCGGAGACCTCGCGCGCCATGCCCTCCGCTGAGAGATCCTCACGATCGAAGTGACGGCTGCGGAAAGGCCGGTCGAGCGCCGAGAAGGTGACGGCCAGCGCCGCCTCCGACAGTCCATAGACGGGAGTGAGCGCTTCCGGGCGGAATCCCCAGCGAGCGAACCGCTTGCAGAAGGCGCGCAGCACCGCGGGGGCCACCGGCTCGGCACCGTTGAGCGCCGTGCGCCAGGAGGAGAGGTCCACGCCTTCCATCTCGGCGTCGGCGATGCGGGTGACGCACAGGTTGTAGGCGAAGTTCGGGGCCGGCGAGACCGTCGCGCGGTAGCGCGAGAGCGCGCGCAGCCAGATCGCCGGCCGGGCCACGAACACCTCCGGCGCGATCAGCGTCAGCGTCGCGTCGCGCGCCAGCGCCGGGAAGACGCAGCCGATCAGCCCCATGTCGTGGTAGAGCGGCAGCCAGGAGACGCAACTGTGGCGCAGCCCGCCGCGATCCGGCCAGAAACCGCTGAGGATCTCCGCCTGCGCCGCCAGGGCCCAATGGCTCAGCGCCACGGGCTTCGGATCTACGGTGGTGCCGGAGGTGAACTGGATCAGCGCCAGGTCCGACGGCGCGGCGCAGATGGGCTCGGCCGACGACCGCGGCAGGTCGGCGAGCGCGCGGCAGCCGAGGTCCGCCCCGCTCTGCTCCATCGCTTCTCCCAGGGAGCGCTCCAGGCGCGAATCCGCGAGCACCAGCCGGGCGCCGCACCGCTCCAGCATGCGCGCCGTGCGGCGGGCGTACTCGCCGGCCTTGCCGAGCCGCACCGGCGGATAGAGCGGCGCCGGCACCGCGCCGGCGAGCTGCGCGCCGAAGAACGCCGCGAAGAACTCGATGCCGGTGGGGAAGACGAGGGCGACGCGGTCGCCGCGCCGGATGCCGAGCGCGAGCAGACCCGCCGCCACGGCGCGTGCCCGGTCGCGGACCTCCGCCCAGCCGAACCAGGTCTCCCGCTCGTGCCGGTCGAGGAAGCGGAGACCGCCTTCGGGGCGGCGGCCCGCCAACTCGAGCCAATCGGGAATCATCTCAGCCACCGAGCTTCCTCCGGATCACGGACACCAAGTCGCCGACGGTCGCGACGGCGCCTTCGTCCAGTTCGTCCAGGAAAACGCGAAAACGGTTCTCCACCTCCGCCGCCAGCGTCAACAGGCGGATGGAATCCAGGTGCAAGTCTTCGACCAGGCGCATATCGGGGGTCAACGCCTCCTCCCAGCCGAGGTGCAGGCGGGCCACTTCCTGGATGCCGGCGAGGATGGCCTCGTCGCTCATCGTCCTCCCGGGACCAGCCGCGGCCGGTCCGCGAAAGCGGCGCCGTAGTCGGAGAGGCGGGAGAGCGCCGCCTCCTCGGCGCGGATGCGTACCCCGAGGATCACGGCGTTCAGCGCGCTGAAGACGACCGCCATGAGCCAAGCCGTGTGGATCAACGGCAGGGCGAACATCTCCACGATCACGGCCAGATAGTTGGGATGGCGGAGCCAGCGATACGGTCCGCCCGTGACGGGAGCCACGCCCGGCAGGCAGACGATGCGCGTCGTCCACCGGCCGTGGAGGGTCGAGATCACC
Organism: Thermoanaerobaculia bacterium; assembly: GCA_036558045.1. Classification (GTDB taxonomy): domain Bacteria; phylum Acidobacteriota; class Thermoanaerobaculia; order Multivoradales; family UBA5704; genus DATARR01. The sequence goes on along the minus strand of DATBGJ010000225.1, from coordinate 7,294 downwards.
CACCACCGCAGCGCCGCCGCCATCACGGCCAGGAGGAACATGACGGCCGCGAGCGCCGGGATGAACGGCCGGCCGAGCAGCCAGACCTCCAGCGGGCAGGCGATGAGGAAGGCGGTATGGAGGAGCACCATCCAGCGATAGTGCTCAGCCCCTACCTCGACGCCTCCGCGGGCGAGGAGAGCTCGATAGTTACGGCCTGCGATCCGCAGCTCGAAGAGGCGTCCGACGGCGACGATGCCGATGAGGACGGTATAGAGGACGCGCGTGTCGAGGCCGAAGAGGGTCCGCATACGCGCGGAATAGTAGCGGGTTGGCTGGCGCTACGTCCGTTCGGCGTGCGCACAGCCCTCAGTCAACCGGCTCACGAAGGGCAAAAGTGACGCGACATCATATTCTCTTTAGACGCTTGATGCATGAAGTGACCCGCCGATTCCTCAAAGTGGCGCATTCCCATCTCCAGCACATGCCGCCAGTCGAGGGAATGTCACATTCCCTGCTCAACAAGGTGCATTCACTCGTTGATTTGCACGGCTCCGAGCTTGAAGTGCAACGAGAAGGATCTCTCAACAGCTACCGCAGTCTCTACTTGGCAGGACCGGCCCCGATGGTGCCGTGATCATGATCGAGAGCGAGTCATCGCGCCCCCAAAGTGAAGCGCTGCGCCTTAAAATGTCCAGACAGATCTCGGCGCTGTCCCGAGATGACTCCTTGCGCACTGCCCCTCAGGCAATTCTGCCTCGATCATGCTTGGTGATGAACGGAGATGGCAGCTTCTCGAACCACCTTTCTTCTTCTCCGGCCTCGGACAAGCAGGGAATGCACAAGCCAGGCCTTTCAGTGGGAAGGGAGAGGCTATGCCGAACCGCTCGGCCATGATAGTGTCGCGATTAAAGAGTCGACCGGCTCTGTTTGGTCGGAGAGTTGCCGCGAGAAGGCGGCGAGTCGCGTCACTTTGGAGGCGCCATGAGCAAAAGCATGTCCGTCCCCGAGATCCTATCCAAACTGGAGGCGCGAATCGCCCAGCACCAGGAGCGCAAGGCCTTCCACGCCGAGCAGGAGGCGCACCATCGCGAGCAGCACGCCTTCCATGACGCCGAGCTGCAGAAGGTCCTCCAGCGATACGAGGCGTTCAAGGCCGCGGCCGAGGCCACCTCGGAATACACGGCTCCGCCGACGCCTGCCGAGCCGGATAGGGAAGAAACGATCCCGCGCTTCGGCGACCGGCCGATGGTGAGCCGGCTGGTGGCCCGAGTGGTGGAGAGGCAGCCGGAGGGCGAGGAGTTCGGAGCGCACGCCATCGCCAAGGAGGTCAACCGGCGCTACGGCGACACGCTTGACAAGCCCGTCAAGCCGTCCGCGGTCTCGACGGCCCTCCGCCGCCTGGCAAGATCTCGCCGGATCCATGAGACCCAGCACGGCAAGGCGTTCCACGGGGGACTCTACGTTCGGGGGGCGCGGCCGGCGAAGGGGTGAGGCAAGTCTTGCTCCTCTCATCTCGCGCGGAGTTGGTATAGCCAAGGAGAGCGTATAATTTGATCGGATGGTATAGATACCTTCGATGGCGAAGCTATTGGCAGGAAGTTTTGTAAACCTCGTGTATGAAGCTGCGGCACGCTCATTTCATCGCCGCAAAGCCCACACCTGCGATCGAAGGAGCCTCGGGCCGAAAAACTCCACTCCTTCTGCTCGACCACCGGCACCTCTGTCTAGCACTCAGCGGAACCGTAACGCTCTCTGAGATAATCGAGCGAGTTCGGCGTCATGCATCGCAGACAGGTGAGGCCCTGCTCGCACCCGAGCTCTTCTAGCCAGCTATTTGCGTCACTCCTGTGTCGCGGTAATCTGCTTCTCTGGTCGCGTCCTTCGCACTGGAGAGCACGTGGTGCCCGAGGCAGCGTTGGCAGTGTTGACCGACGCGAATATCTCGTTCTACGTCAAGGGCAAGGCGACCTAGACGGGTGGTCGAGGTGGTAGCTCTGTCTCAGACTGAGGTAGAATCTCCTCATGAATGCCGCCAAGGAAGAAGTCATTCGCATCCTGGAAAGTCTGCCCGAGGACGCGTCCCTAGAGGATATCCAGTACCACCTCTACGTGCGCCAGAAGATCGAGCACGGTCTTGAGGACATCGAAGCGGGGCGCACTCTTTCCGAGGAAGAGTTCGACCGTCGAATGGCCAAGTGGCTCGAACCGTAAGGTGGACTGACGCGGCGACTCGGGACCTAGCCGAGGTTGCCGAATTCATCGCTCGCGATTCCCGCTTTTACGCGATGACCCTCGTGCGCCAAGCGCGGGCGGCGGCTAAATCGCTCAGAACCCTTTCAGAGCGAGGCCGCCTGGTTCCGGAGGCACATGCGTCGGATGTTCGGGAACTCTCCGTCAAGAGCTGGCGGCTCATCTACCGGGTAGCGCCCAAAGAGGTGACGGTCATCGCCTTCGTCTATGGTGCCCGCGATCTGGGAGCACTCTGGAAACGCCAGGGTGGTGTTCCTTCTTCAGAAGAGTAGCCAGCAGATCGAGGTCTGAGCTAGGAGTTGGCGGAGACTTACCATTCCAGCAACACCAACTCCGAGCAGAACCCCGGCCCCATCGCGATCAGCATGCCGTAGCTGCCGGGTGGCGGCCGGTGATTCTCCATCGTCTCCTCCAAGACCAGCAACACTGAGGTGGACGAGAGGTTCCCCACCTCGCGCAGGCTCCTCCAAGTGACGTCGAGGGCGCCTTCGGGTAGATCGAGCGACTCCTGCATCGCCTCCAGCACCTTCGGCCCTCCGGGATGGCAGACCCAGGAGGCGATGTCGGACCGGGTGAGGCCGTGCTCGGCGAGGAAGGCGTCGACGTCGGGACGCAGCTTGTCGCGCGCCACCACGGGGACGTCCGCCGAGAGGACGATCTTGAAGCCGGTCTCGGAGATGTCCCATCCCATCACGCGTTCGGAATCCGGATAGAAGACCGAACGGCTGTCAACAATCCGCGGTCCATCCGAGGGCCGGTTGTCGCCGGTAACCACCACCGCGGCGGCGCCGTCGCCGAAGAGGCCCGAGGCGATCAAGTTCGGGATCGAGAGATCCTCCGGCTGCAGGGTCAAGGAGCAGAGCTCGACGGAGAGAAGCACGGCGACATGGTCCGGATAACCCCGGACGTAGTCGGCCGCGCGCGCGATCCCCGCCGCGCCGGCGACGCAGCCGAGGCCGAAGATCGGCATCCGCTTGACCCGCGGCGGCAGACCGAGACGGTTCATCAGCCGCGCGTCGATCGACGGCGTGGCGACGCCCGTCACCGTGACAGAGATCAGGGCGTCCACGTCCGAGGTCGAGAGGCCGGCCTTGTCGAGGGCCTTGCGCACGGCCTGCTCACCGACCTCCTGGGCGACGCGGATCCAGGCGTCGTTGGCACGCCCCCAGGTGGTGAGATCCGCATACTCCTCCATGGGCAGCGCCAGATGGCGTCCACCCACGAGGACGTTCTTGTGCAGGCGCTCCAGGCGGTCGAGATTGAAGTAGCGGTCCGACCAGCGGTCCCGCAACGCCGCGAGCAGCGTCTCCTGATCGTAATAGTGAGGGGGGAGAGCGCTCCCAACGGCGGCGATCTTCAAGATTCGAAAAGGCCCTCAGTTGCCAGGGAGCCGAGAGCCTAGCACAGAGCTTGCCAGCGCCTACGGCGGCAGGCCGGCCGCCGCTGCCACGCCGCCGAGCAGCAGGCCGCAGAGGGTATAGAGCACCCACCAGGAGAAGGCCATCGACCACCACGGCCCCGGCGGCAGGCCGGCTAGCCCGGCCACGGTGACCACCAGCAAAGGGCCGCGGAAGACCCAGGCGATCCAGCCCGCCAGCAAGCCGGCGAGCACGCGGCCGCCGCGGCCCTGGATCATCAGGAACAGGGCCGCGAGCCCGACGGCCTCCAGCCCCCAGGTCGCCAGCATCACCCAGGGAGGAAGCTGGGCCGCTCGCGCCCGCGAGAGCACCGCCGGATCGGGCGCCATCCCCAGTGCCTCCAGCGCGAAGCGGAAGACGGCCATGGTGAGGATGAGCAGCGGCAGGGCGAAGAGGAGGAACCGTTTCAAGGTCCGCCGATCATAGCGCAGCCCCGGAAATGAACCGCCGCCGCGTTCGTGTACACTGACGGCGAGACCTCGTCTTCTGCATGGATTTATGTCTCCGCACGTCACCCTGAAGTCGCTCGACACCCTCTGGTTCCAGGTGGGCGGCACCCTCTGCAATCTCGCCTGCACGCACTGCTTCGTCTCCTGCTCGCCCACCAACCACACGCACGAGATGATGTCGCTTGCCGAGGTGCGGCGCTACCTGGAGGAAGCCGTGCGGCTCGGGGTGCGCGAGTACTACTTCACCGGCGGCGAGCCGTTCCTCAACCCCGACATGGAGGCCATCCTCGCGGCGGCGCTCGCCGTCGGTCCGGCCACCGTGCTCACCAACGGCCTGCTGCTCGATCCCGCCCGCTGCGCGCGGCTCAAGGCCCTCGCGGACGCCTCCGACTACTCGCTCGACCTCCGCGTCTCTCTCGACGGTTACGACGCGGCGAGCAACGATCCCATCCGCGGGGAGGGGACGTTCGCGCGCATCCTCGAAGGCATCCGCAACCTCGCCGCGGCCGGGCTCAATCCGGTGATCACGGTGACGGAGGTCTGCCCCGAGGCGGCGACGGACGAAGGGAAGGAGAAGCTCTTCGCCCTGCTGCGCGAGATGGGCATCGAGCGGCCGCGCCTCAAGACCCTGCCGGTCTTCCACATCGGCGCCGAGGCCGAGCGGAGCGGCGGCTACGAGGGCTGGCAACGGCTGCGCGACGAAGATGCCCCCGAAGATGGGTGGGACCATCTCCAGTGCAGCTCCTGCCGCATGGCGACCGGCCATGGCGTCTGGGTCTGCCCCATTCTGGTCAACGAACCCTCGGCCCGGATGGGCGAGATCCTGGCCGACACGCTCGGCTCCTTCCCCCTGAACCATGCCGCCTGCTGGACTTGCCACGTCTACGGCGTGAGCTGCCGGACCTGAGCCATGGCGAAGCTGAGCGCTCACCGCGGCATGGCGACCTGGGGAGACCGGCTGGTCCCCCTGGCCGAATTCCGCGCCGCCGTGGCCGCCGCGGGCCGGCGGTTGGACGCAGGGGCGCGCGCCGAGGCGCTGCGCTCTTTCGTCGCCGGAGTCCCCGATCCGACGCCGGTCGAGGGTCCGTACTCGCGCATCGCCGTCTTCGGCGGCGTCTACAACAACCATTTCGCCTTGGCCGCGCTGCTGGAGGACGCCGGCCGCCGGGGCGCCGAGGCGGTCTACTGCCTGGGCGACCTGGGCGGCTTCGGCCCGCATCCCGAGAAGATCAGGCCGCTCCTCGTCGGAGGAGGCGTGCTGGCGATCCAGGGCAACTACGAGGAGTCGCTCGCCTCCGGCCGCGAGGACTGCAACTGCGGCTACACCGATCCGCGCGACAATCACTTCGCCGAGATCTCCTACCGCTACACGGAGCGGAACTGCTCGCCGGAGCTCAAGGCCTGGCTGGGCAGGCTCCCCCGGCGGCGGCGCGTGCGCGTGGGAGACCGCGAGCTGCTCCTCGTCCACGGCTCGCCCCGCCGGGTCAACGAGTTCCTCTTCCGCAGCACCTCGCCCGTGCCGTTCCTCGAGGTGCTGCTCGACCAGCACCGCTGCGACGCCGTCCTCTGCACCCACACCGGCCTCCACTGGCACCGGCGCCTGCCTTCGGGGCGGGACGCCGTCAACGTCGGCGTCATCGGCCGGCCGGCCAACGACGGCAGCACCCGCGTCTGGTACGCCATGCTGGAGGCGCGGGAGGAAGGCCTCGGCGTCGATCTGGTGCCGCTCGCCTATGACCATGCGGCTCTCGCCGCCGAGATGCGGCGCGAAGGGCTGCCCGAGGAGTTCGTCGAGACCATCCTGACCGGCTGGTGGACCACCTGCCTGGAGATCCTGCCCGCCCGCGAGAGGGCGGCCTCCCGCTTCTGAACGAGGAGACGAGAGATGTCTGACGCCAAGCCCCGCATCGCCATCCTGGGCGCCGGTCCCACCGGCCTCGAAGCCGCCCTCGCGGCCGTCGAGGGCGGCTTCCCCTTCACCGTCTACGAGGCGAGCCCCGTCGTCGCCGGCAACGTGCGAGCCTGGGGTCACGTGCGGCTGTTCACGCCGTGGGAGATGAACGCCTCCTCTCGCATGCGGCGCCATCTGAAAGCAGCCGGCCGGGAGGTGCCCGGAGGGTCTGAATGCCCCACGGGCGACGATCTCGCCGCGCGCCTGCTCGAGCCGCTCGCCTCACTGCCGGAGACCGCGCCGCACCTGCGGCTCGGCACGCGCGTGCTCTCCGTCGGCCGCGAAGGGCTGCTCAAGCACGAGGAGATCGCCACGGCCGAGCGCGGGAGGAGACCCTTCCGCCTCCTCCTCGCCGACGGCTCCGGCCGCGAGTGGACGGAGGCCGCGGACGTCGTGATCGACGCCACCGGCACCTGGGGGAATCCGAACACCCTGGGGGACGCCGGCATCTACGCGCCCGGCGAGCGGAGCCTGGCCGGCGAGATCCGGCGCGATATCCCGGACTTCGCCGGCGAGGCGGCGAGCTGGGCGGGCAAGACCGTCCTGCTGGCGGGCGCCGGCCACTCGGCGCAGACCGCGGCGCGCGATCTCGCCCGCCTGGCGCAGGAGGCGCCCGGCACCGAGGTGATCTGGCTGCTGCGCAATCCCGAGCCGAGCTGGGGCAGCCATCCGGGCGATCCGCTGCCGGCGCGGGCGGAGCTCGCCGCCGAGGCCGCGGCGCTCGCGGCGGGCGCTTCGCCGGCCGTGAAAGCCCGGCGCGGTACCGTGGTCGAGGAGATCGCGAAGCCCAACGGCCGCTTCGAAGTGGTGCTGAGGAACGGCGGCCGCGAACGGATCGCCGCCGACCGCGTCCTCTCGCTCACCGGCTCGGTGGGCGACCACGGGCTGTACCGCCAGCTCCAGGTGCACGAGTGCTACGCCACCTGCGGTCCCATCAATCTCTCGGCCGCGATCCTCGGCGCCGGCAGCACGGACTGCCTGGCGCAGACCACCCACGGCGCCGACACGCTGAAAAACCCCGAGCCGAACTTCTTCATCCTCGGCGCCAAGTCCTACGGCCGTAACAACACCTTCCTGATGCGCATCGGCTGGGAGCAGGTGGGGGAGGTGTTCGGGCTGCTGGGTTAGACTCCTGGAGTGAAGTACTTCGGCCAGCCCGATTTCCAGCACGGCGAGATCCCGGCGGTCGGCGTCCTGCTGGCGAACCTGGGAACGCCCGACGCGCCGGACACGCCGTCGCTGCG
>DATBGJ010000224.1:0-4752 GCA_036558045.1 Thermoanaerobaculia bacterium | reverse complement strand
GCCGCGAGCGGCACGAGGAACGCACCGCGCCCAAGCGCCCGCGGTCCAACCTCCGCAAGGCGACGGCGAGAAAGAAGGCGACGGCGTAACGCCTTACGCCGACCGCGCCGCCGGCGCGCGCACGATGCGGTCGCGCCCCTGCTCCTTGGCGCGGTAGAGGGCCGTGTCCGCGAGGCGGAGCAGGGCTTCCCACTCGCCGCTCTGCTCGGAGGAGCAGACGCCGCCCGAGATGCTGAGCGGTCCGCAGTCCTCCGGCGGAATGCGCGCCACCGCCTCCCTCACCCGCTCGGCCACATGCGTTGCCTCGCCGAGGGTCGTCTCCGGCAGCACGAGGAGGAACTCGTCGCCTCCCCAGCGGCCCGCCGTGTCATAAGCGCGCTTGACCGCGCCGAGGACCCCGGCGACGAGGCGCAGCACCGCGTCTCCCCGCTCGTGGCCGAAGCGGTCGTTGATGCGCTTGAAGCCGTCGACGTCGAAGAGCGCCACCGAGGTGACGTGCGCCTTCCGCCGCGCCCGCTCCAGCTCCTGCTCCAGCGCCTCCTCGAGGGCGAAGCGGTTGGCGAGGCCGGTCAGCGCGTCGCGGTGGGCGAGCAGCCGCAGCTCCTCCACCAATCCCTGCTCGGCGCGCCGGCGGCTCTCCTCCAGGCGCAACTGGTCCTCCAGCTCACAGACCTGCTGCTCGAGCCGCTCCAGGCGCAGGAGCAACTCCTGAGGACTCCCGTCCTTCATAGAAATCACCTGATGTTACTACGCTCCCCATGATTCTACTTCAGGATCGCGGGTTCGACGAAAAACCTCACCGAGAGAGGGGAGGGACACCGAAGAGGAAGAGAGGACCGGAGCAGATGGGGCTCGTAGTACGCTATCCGCCGCTCGACGGAGGCGCGATCTTGATCTCGGACGGCCGTCAGGGACCTCCCGGGGAGGTGATGGACTTCGCGCAGCTCCACCGCGACCTCGTGCGCGCCGTGGGACGCGTCTGCCCGCGCTGGATGGCGGACCGGGCGGACGACCTCGTGCAGGTGGCGCTGATGCGGGTGATGGAGATCCAGCGCCGCAAGGAGGGCACGGCGGAGTTCACCTCCTTCTACCTCAAGAAGGCGGCCTACAGCGCCCTCATCGACGAGATCCGGCGCTTGCGGCGGCGGCAGGAGGTCTCCATCGACAACGAGGACGAAGACAGCGGGACGGCGTTCGATCCCGCCGCGCCGGAGCCGGATCCGGAGCGCGCCTCGGCTGGCCGGCAGATCGGGCGCGCCATCCGCGACTGCCTCGGCGGCATGGTGCCGCCGCGCCGCCACGCCGTCACCCTCAACCTGCAGGGCCACAGCGTGCCGGAGATCGGCCGGCTGCTGGGCTGGACGGCCAAGAAAGCGGAGAACCTGGTCTACCGCGGCATGGCCGACCTGCGCGGCTGCCTGGGCGGGAAGGGAATTCAGCATTGAAACACAAGGCATCAAAAGATCTCAAGGTTCTGCAAGGACTGGAACCGTTTACAGCAAGGTGGTGAAAGCGCTGGGTGAGGGGATTTCGGCGTCCGGAGCGTTCCCTCCCCGAGAGGTGCCACGATGAGCCACGACGACCAGGAGCTCGCAACGCTACGTACCGCCTTCGCCGCCCCCGCGGCGGCCGCTCCGGACCCGGAGAGCTGTCCCGCTCCGGAGACGATCTGGGAGGCGGTGCGCGGCAATCTGCCGCCGGCCGAGCTGCGGCGGGCGGTGGAGCACACCGCCTCCTGCGCGGCCTGCGCCGAGGACTGGCGCCTGGCGGCCGAGCTGGTCCGCCAATCCGCCGCGGCGGCCGAGACGGCTCCCGGCAAGGTGCTGCAGGGCCGCTTCGCTTGGCGGCCCCTGATGACGGCCGCCGCTCTGGCCGCCGGCCTGCTCCTCGCCGTAGGGATCTACCGCACGGCCTTCCATCCCGCGCCGCCCACCTTCCGCGAAGCCGGCAGCGAGGCCATCCGCTCGCTGGTTCCCGAGAACCAGGCGCTGCCGCGGCAGGGAGCGGTGCTGCGCTGGTCGCCGGTGCCCGGGGCCGAGTCCTACGACGTGCGCATCAGCACCGAGGACCTGCGGCGGCTCGTCCTCACGGCGCAGAGCCTGAAGACGGCGTCCTACGCCATCCCCGAGAGCGCCCTCGCGGGCCTGCCGCCGGGCTCGAAGCTGCTGTGGCAGGTGGATGCGGTGTTCCCCGACGGTTCGCGCCGGAGCTCGGCGACGTTTGGGGTGGAGGTACGGTAGGGGCGCCCCCTACCCCCCCAACCGCCGCGCGAGCTGCTCGGCGCGCTGGCGGTTGAGGGTTTCGGCGTCCGGGGCCGCGACCTCGCGGTGGATGGTGGAGGCGATCTTGAGCTCCCGCTCCGCCGGCGGCAGGCGCTGGTCGTGGACCGCGTCCCAGGTCTGGCTGACGACGATCGCCTCCAGGTTCTGCAGCCGGTCCAGAATCCCCTCGCGCTCTTTCTTGAGGACGGCCACCTCGCGTTCCAAGTCGCCGGTAGAGGCGCCGAGATCCCGTTGCGTCGCCTTGAACTTCAACCACTCGCGGAAACCCTTGACCATGATGCCGGCGAGCGGGATCAGGACCCAGATCCAGGTGACTTCTGGCATCTTTTCTCCCTCCAGACAGCCATTCTACCTCCGCTGTCCCGCCTTCTCCGCCCCTGGTACACTCCAGAGATAAGCCATGATCCCGAACCGCTTCCCCGCTCCCGTCCCGACGCCCGCCGACTGGTCCCCGGCGTCGTGGCAAGCGCTGCCGGCGCTGCAGCAGCCGGTCTACCCGGACGCGGCGCGCCTCGCGGAGGTGTTGCGCGAGCTGGCGAGCCTGCCGCCGCTCGTCACCTCGTGGGAGATCGAGCGGCTGAAGGCGCAGCTCGCGGAAGCGGCGCGCGGCGAGCGTTTCCTCCTCCAGGGCGGCGACTGCGCCGAGAGCTTCGACGACTGCACCTCGGACGCCATCGCCAACAAGCTCAAGATCCTGCTGCAGATGAGCCTGGTGCTCGTCCACGGCGCCCGCCGGCGGGTGATCCGCGTCGGCCGCTTCGCCGGCCAGTACGCCAAGCCGCGCAGCGAGGACATGGAGACGCGCGGCGAGGTGAGCCTGCCGGCCTATCGCGGCGATCTCATCAACCGCGCTCCCTACACGGTCGCGGACCGCACCCCCGATCCCTCCCTGCTGCTGCGCGGCTACGAGCGGGCCGGGCTGACCATCAACTTCATCCGCTCGCTGATCGAGGGCGGCTTCGCCGACCTGCACCATCCCGAGTACTGGAACCTCGCCTGGGTGAAGCACTCGCCGCACGCCGAGGAGTATCACCGCCGGGTGGCGGCCATTCGCGACTCGCTGCACTTCCTGGAATCGCTCGTCGGCCAGCAGGTGCCGGAGATGAGCCGGGTGGACTACTTCACCAGCCACGAGGCCCTGCACCTGTTCTACGAGCAGGCGCAGACCCGGCGGGTGCCGCACCGCACGGGCTGGTACAACCTCTCCACCCACTTCCCCTGGCTCGGCATGCGTACGGCCAAGCTCGGCGGCGCCCACGTCGAGTACCTGCGCGGCATCGCCAATCCCATCGCCGTGAAGGTGGGCCCGGCGATGACCGCCGAGGCGCTCCTCGCGCTGATCGAGATGCTCGATCCCCATCGCGAGCCCGGCCGCCTCACCCTCATCCACCGCTTCGGCCACCAGAAGATCGCCGCCGGCCTGCCGCCGCTGGTCGAGGCGCTGCGCCGCGCCGGCCGCTCCGTGCTCTGGGTCTGCGATCCCATGCACGGCAACACCGAGGCGGTCGCGGGCGGCCTCAAGACGCGGCGCTTCGACCACATCCTCGCCGAGCTCGAGCAGGCGTTCGCCATCCATGAGGACCTGGGCTCCTATCTCGGCGGCGTTCACTTCGAGCTCACCGGCGAGGACGTCACCGAGTGCATCGGCGGCGCCAGGGGCTTGGCCGAGGAGGACCTGCGCCGCGCCTACCGCTCGCAGGTCGACCCGCGCCTCAACTACGAGCAGGCCCTGGAGCTGGCGTTGCTGATCGCACAGCGAATGGGAAAATAACTGCCTCTCAAAAGTTCTGAAATACATCACCTGTCGCTGTTTTCCGCATAATCCGCGCTAGAATTGCCGCGATCTCAAGCCGGGAAAAACGTCCACGGGAAGCCTCGGAACGGAGCGGGCGGCGGCGCCGGCGGAGAGGCGTTAGGGTGACGGGCTTCGGCAATCTCTCGATCCGACACAAGCTGACGGTGATCATCATGGCCACCAGCTCGTCCGCGCTGCTGCTCGCCTGCGTCGCCTTCGTGCTCCACGACCGTTTCGACTTCCGGCGCCGGCTGGTGGACAGTCTCTCGAGCCTCGCCGCGATCATCGGCTCGCACAGCGCCGAAGCGATCCTGTTCAACGACGCGCAAGCCGCCGGCGAAGCGCTCGCCGCGCTCAAGGCGGAGCCGCGCATCGCCTGGGCGTGCATCTACCGGCGCGGCGAGGTGTTCGCCCACTACGCGCGCGGCGGCGGCGCGCTCGCCCTGCCCTTGACGCCTCCCGCGCCGGGCCCCCGTTTCGCCGGCGACCGGCTGCTCCTCGCGACGCCGATCGTCTTCGACGGCGAGCGCATCGGCACCATCGTGCTGGAGTCCGACCTCGACGAGATCGGCCCGCGGCTGCGGCGCTACGTGGGGATCTCGGCCCTGGTGCTCGCCGCCTCGTCGCTGGTCGCCCTGCTCCTCTCCGCGCGCCTCCAGCGCGTCATCTCGGTGC
>DATBGJ010000223.1:0-6004 GCA_036558045.1 Thermoanaerobaculia bacterium | reverse complement strand
CGGCCGCTCCAGGCGCCGCACGGGTACGATATCGACCACCACCTCGTCCGGACTGGTGCCACGTGGATCGGGATACGGATCGGAGGTGAAGCGGGCGATGCCGACGATCGCCTGCTCTCGTCCGGCGTGGAAGATGAGCGCCTCCTCGTCCGGCTCGACGTCGCGCAGCGTCTTCAGGTCCTCGTAACCGGCGACGCCGTCCCACACCGTGGCGGTGTCCCGCTCCAGATCGGAATAGCTGTACTCGTCCGGATCGGTGGCCAGCAGCCAGTAGTTGACTCCGGACTTGTAGGGCTTGACTCTCTCGGCCATGGCTCGATCCTCGCAAGGCGCTTGCCTCCGGAGCGGAGGCAGCGTTTTGCGTAGATGCGAGCGGTATGCCATCGTACCCGGCTGAATGCGAACCGAAAGGAGGAGGCATGCGCCTCATGATCTTCTGCCTGGCGGGCCTGGCCGTCCTTGGCTGCCGGGCGTCCGACGACGCGGCTTCGAACCAAACGGCTCCACAGCAGCAGGAGCAGCAGGGAGAGCCGCGGATCGTGCCTGACGTCGAGAAGCGGCTGGCGCAGTTCGCCGCCGTTCCTCTCTCGGCGGACCTCTCCTCGCTTTCCGCGGAGGACCGGCAGGTGCTCGCCAAGCTGGTGGAGGCCGCCAGGCTGATGGACGAGATCTTCCTGCGCCAGGCCTGGACCGGCAATCCCGAGATGCGGCGATGGCTCCAGGGCTACCAGGGCGAGCACGCGGAGGCGGCGCGCCAATACTTCACGCTCAACTTCGGCCCCTGGGACCGCCTGGCGGAGCGCCAACCGTTCATCGGCGACAAGCCCCATCCGCCGGGTGCGGGCTCCTACCCGGAGGACATGACGAAGGAGGAATTCGAGGGCTGGATCGCCAAGCACGCCGCGGATAAGGAGGCGTTCACCTCGACGGTGACGGCGATCCGCCGCGGCCAGGACCGCGGCCTCACCGCCGTGCCCTACTCGCGCGAGTACGCCGAGTGGCTGAAGCCGGCCGCCAATCTCCTGCGCGAGGCGGCGGCGCTCACCGGCAACGCCTCGCTCAAGAAGTTCCTCGAGCTGCGCGCCGCGGCCTTCGAAAACGACGACTACTACGCGAGCGATCTCGCCTGGATGGACCTCGACGCGCCGGTGGAGGTCACCATCGGCCCCTACGAGACCTACGAGGACGAGCTCTTCGGCTACAAGGCCTCTTTCGAGGCTTTCGTCACGGTGAACCTGCCCAAGGAATCGGCCGCTCTCGCCGGCTACAAGGAGCGGCTGCCGTGGCTGGAGCGGAACCTGCCGATCCCCGACGCGGACAAGAACCTCACCCGCGGCACGGCGAGCCCGATCCGCGTGGTGGACACGGTCTACAGCTCGGGCGAGACCCGCGCCGGCGTGCAGACGATCGCCTTCAACCTGCCGAACGACGAGCGGGTGCGCGAGGCCAAGGGCTCGAAGAAGGTGCTGCTGCGCAACACCATCCGGGCGAAGTACGACCGCATCCTGCTGCCCATCGCCGACCGCGTGCTCGACCCGGCGCAGGTGAAGGACGTCTCCTTCGACGCCTACTTCAACGAGGTGCTCCACCACGAGCTGTCGCACGGCCTGGGCCCGGGCACCATCACGGTCAACGGCCGCAAGACCGAGGTGCGGAAGGAGCTCAAGGAGCACTTTGCCACGCTGGAGGAGGCCAAGGCCGACGTGATGGGCGTCTACAACATCCTCGCCCTCATCGACCGCAAGGAGATGCCGGCCGGGCTGCGGCGGTCGCTGGAGCCCACCTACGTGGCCGGGCTCTTCCGCGGCGCCCGCTTCGGCGTCGACGAGGCGCACGGCCAGGGCGTGGTGGCGCAGTTCAACTACCTGCAGCAGAAGGGCGCGCTGCAGATCGACGCCAACGGCCGCGTCCACGCCGTCTCCGAGAAGTTCCCCGGCGCCATCCGCGACCTGTTGCACGACATGCTGATGCTGCAGGCCAACGGCGATTACGCCGGCACCCAACGCTTCCTCGACACCTACGGCAAGGCGACGCAGCCGATCCGCGACGCCATCGCGCGCCTGGCGGACGTGCCGGTGGATATCAGGCCGGTGTACGAGGCGGAGAAGTAGGCCCTATCTCACAGATAGCAGCTCGAACTCGTAGAGCAGCACGGCGTTCGGCGGCACCACGCTGCCGACGCCCTGCTTGCCGAAGCCGAGCTCGGGCGGGATGACGAGCTTGCGCTTGCCGCCCACTTTCATGCCGAGGAGCCCCTCGTCCCATCCCTTGAGGGCATCGCCGGTGCCGAGGCGGAAGGTGAAGGGGCGGTCGCGGTCGCGGCTGGAATCGAACTTGGTGCCGTTTTCGAGCCAGCCGACGTAGTGGACCTCGACGATCTTGCCGGTCACGGCCTCGCTTCCCTGGCCGATCTTGAGATCGGTGTACTTCACGCCCGAGGGGGTGACGACCTCCCTGCCGCCGGCCTCGGGACGGTCCCTCTCCTGGCCGGCGAGAGCGGCAGGGCTCGCCGCGGCCAGCAGCAGGAGCGCGAGGAGATGGGCGAGGATCTTGGCGTTCATCGTCGATCTCCTGAGGAATCGACCACCCGTCCCCCCTTGACCACGGCGGCGACGGGATTGATGCCGTAGTGGTAGACCAGGTGGAGGAGGTTGGGCGCGTCGAGCAACACGAGGTCCGCGCGCTTGCCCGGCTCCACCGAGCCGATCTCCGCGCCGAGGCCGAGGCAGCAGGCGGCGTTGAGGGTGGCCGCCGTGAGGCTCTCCTCGATGGTGAGGCCGAGCTCGAAGACGGCCAGCACCACCACCATCGGCATCGACTCGGTGTGCGAGGAGCCCGGGTTGCAGTCGGTCGCCAGCGCCACGGGCACGCCGGAGTCGACGAGCTGGCGGGCCGGGGCGTAGCGGTGCTTCATGAGGAAGAAGCTGGTGCCGGGCAGCAGCACCGCGGTCACCCCCGAGCGCGCCAGAGCTTCGATGCCGGCCGGCGAGACGGCGATCAGGTGATCCGCCGAGAGCGCGCCCAGCTCCGCGGCCAGCTCGGCGCCGCCGGAGTCGACGAACTCGTCCGCGTGCAGCCGGGGGAGGAGCCCGTGGCGGGCGCCCGCCGCCAGCACGCGGCGGGCCTCCCCGGCGGTGAACACCCCCTCCTCGCAGAAGACGTCGCAGAAGCGGGCGAGCCCGGCCTCGGCGGTGGCCGGCACGATCTCGTCGCAGATGAGATCGAGGTAGCGCCGCCGGTCCGCGCGGTGCTCGGGAGGGATCTCGTGCGCGGCGAGCAGGGTGGCCACCAGATCCACCGGATGGCTCCCGGCCGCCCGGCGGACGGCGCGGAGCTGCTTCAGCTCGTCGTCCCGCGAGAGGCCGTAGCCGCTCTTGGCCTCGGCGGTCGTGGTGCCCCAGGCGAGCATGCGGTCGAGCCGGTGCAGGACGTTCGCGGCGAGCTCCTCCTCGCCCGCCCGGCGGGTGGCGGCCACGGTGGAGAGGATGCCGCCGCCGGCCGCCGCGATCTCCTGGTACGTCTTGCCCGCCAGCCGAGCCGCGAACTCCTCCTCGCGGCTGCCGGCCCACGGGAGGTGCGTGTGCGGATCGACGAAGCCGGGGATCAGCGTGCCGCCCCGGCCGTCCAGGCGCTCCGCCTCGTCCATCTCGCCGCAGAGGCGCCGCCGTTCCTCCGGCGGCCCGACGAAGGCGATGCGCCCCTCGCGGCAGACCACCTCGGCGCCGCGCAGCCGGCGTACCCGGCGCTGGTCCGGCCCGCGCGACGGGACGTTGCCTTCCGGGGTGGCGACCTCGGCGAGGTTGTGGATCAGGAGATCGGGCATCAGTGGGGAGATTCTAAGCCCACTCGAGCCCGTCCCATCTCGCGCACTTGGACCCGCAGCCACTCCTCGACCTCGCTCCACTCCAGCGGCACGGAGAGGCGCGGCATGGGCTCGCCCTCGATCTCGGAGAGGTCGGCGAGGCCCTTCAGCGCCTGCAGGGGGAAGTCGCGCACATGCCCGAACTTGTCTTCCGCCAGGTCGAAGAGGGCCGCGAGGGGCAGCTCGCGGCAGAGCAGATACAGATCCACGAAGTCCCGCCGGGATGCGCGGCTGATGATGGCGCCGAGCTTCATCAATCCCAGGTCCGCGGCCGAGGCGACGGCGAGCCCGGCGGCGTCTTCGAAAGGGCGGACGAGCGGATAAGGGTAGTAGAAGAGTCGCAGGCCCACGTCCCCGAGGCGGGCGTAGAGATAACCGTCGCGAGCCGTCTCGACCTCGGTGCGAGGCTCGACGGCCAGCAGCTCGCCGAGGAGGTCGCGCCGCTCGGGACTGGTGAGCCGGTTAGCATTGCTCATCAGGTCGAGGTCCGAGACCGGGCGATGACTCCTATGGAGAGCCAGGGCGGCCGAGCCCGCGAGGTAGAACTCCCCGCTCCACGGCCGGGCGGCCAGGCGCGGCAGCAGCTCCCGCGCCGGTGCCGAGAGCGCGGAGAGGTTCAGAGCGGCCATAGCGATCCGGCTTCCGGGCGGACCGGGCTCGCCGGGCGTCCGAGCACGATCTCCCAGAACGCGCGGCTCCGCCGCGAGAGCTGCCGGCCGCCGTGCCCGGCGAACCAATCGGCGACCGCCGGCTCGCCGGCAGCGCCCAGCAGCCAGGCGAGATCCGCGGCGTCGCCATCCTCCAGCAGGCGGGCGATCAGCAGGGAGCCGGCGCGGTCGCGGTCGAGATCCGCCTCGTCGTAGTGGGGGAAGAGGCGCCGCGCTCCGGCGGGGAGGCTCAAGCGCCGGCGTCCCGCCGCTTGCGCGGCAGGGTGAGGACGGTGGCGGTGCTGCGCTCCTCCTCCATCTCCGCCTCCAGGATGCGCTGGAAGAGGTCGAGCGTGTTCTTGAACTTGAGCTGCAGCTCGCGCCGGGCCGTGCGCAGCTCGGCGATCTTCGATTCGAACCGGGTGGACTGCTCGATCGCCTGCTGCACGATCTTGTCGGCCGCGACCTCGGCCTCCTTGACCAGCAGCTCGGCCTCGCGGCGGGCGTTGGCGGTGATGTCGTCCGAGACCTTCTGCGCGCGCAGCAGCGTCTGCTGGAGCTGGTGCTCCCGGTGCTCGGTCTCCTCCAACCGCTGCCGGTAGTAGCGGTTCTCCCGCTCCGCCTTCTCGACCTGGGCAACGCGGGCGGCCAGCTCCTCGGCCAGCAGGGAGAGGAATCCGTCGACCTCGGTGGGATCGTACCCCCGCATTTTCTGCGAGAAGCGCATCTTCTGGATCTCGAGCGGCGTGATGGCCATGTGAATCTCCCGCAGGTACCCTGGGCCGAGAATCAGCTTCGGAAAAGGATAGCTATCTTAGCATAAGTATTGGGAAAACCTACCCCCGGGGCCCGAACAGCGCCGTGCCCACGCGCACGTGGGTCGCCCCCTCCTCGATCGCCACCTCGAAGTCGTCGCTCATCCCCATCGAGAGCCAGCCGGGGAAGCCCCGCCACTCGGGCCGGGCGGCGAGATCGTCGCGCAGCCCGCGCAGCCGGCGAAACCAGGGGCGGGAGTCCTCAGGCGACTCGCCCGGCGGAGGGATGGCCATCAGGCCGACGATCCGCAGGTGCTGCAGGCGGCTGAGCGGGAGAGCGTCCTCGGCGAGCCGTTGCGCCGCGAAGCCGTGCTTGCTCGCCTCGTCCCCCAGGTTCACCTCCAGGAAGCCGGAGATCTGGAGGCCCCGAGCGGCGGCCTCGCGGTCCAGGGTCTCGGCGATCTTCGCGCGATCGACGGAATGGACGGTGCGGAACAGGTCGAGGGCGGCGCGGACCTTGTTGGACTGCAGGGGACCGATCAGGTGCCATTCGACGTCGGCGGGCAGCTCGCGGCTCTTGGCGATCGCCTCCTGCACCCGGTTCTCGCCGAAGACCTGGAGGCCGGCCTGCCGGGCTTCGGCGAGACGGGCGGCGGGCTGTTTCTTGCTGGCGCCGACGAGGACGACGCCGCCGGCGGGCCGGCCGGCGCGGCGGCAGGCCTCCTCGATGCGGGAGTTGA
>DATBGJ010000222.1:0-4532 GCA_036558045.1 Thermoanaerobaculia bacterium | reverse complement strand
CCGTGAGCTGCTGAAGCCGGCGCTCTTCATCCCCGAGACCAAGCCGCTCACCGAGCTGCTCAAGGAGCTTCAGGCACGGTTCCAGCAGGTGGCGATCGTCGTGGACGAGTACGGCGGCACGGCCGGATTGGTGACGGTGGAGGATCTCCTGGAGGAGATCGTCGGCGAGATCATGGACGAGCACGAGGCGCTGGCGGCCGAGCTCGAGCCGCTGGAGAACGGTGCCTACCGCCTCGACGGCCGCGCGCATATCGAGCTGCTCGACGAGCTGTTCGGCGTCGAGATCGAAGACCCCGAGTACGAGACCGTGGCCGGCCTGATCTTCAGCGCCCTCGGCTACGTGCCGCAGGTGGGAGAGACCGTGGAGACCCATGGTCTGCGCTTCACCGTCGAAGGGGTCGCCGACCGGCGCATCCAGACCGTCCGCGTCGAGAAGGTCAGGCAGCCCGAGGAGGCGCAGGAGGCGGAGGCCTGATGGCGAAGTCCGGCACCGTCGCGCTCATCGGCCGGCCCAATGCCGGCAAGTCGACGCTGATGAACCATCTCCTGCGCGAGAAGCTGGCGATCGTCTCCGACAAGCCGCAGACCACCCGCCACCGCATCGTCGGCATCCTCTCCGGCGAGCGAGGGCAGATGGTGTTCTACGACACGCCCGGCATTCACCGGCCTCTCCACCGCCTCAACCGCCAGATGGTGCGCTACGCCCTGGACGCCATGAACGAGGCCGACGTGACCTGCCTGCTGGTGGACGTGGCGGAGAAGTTCGGTTCGGGGGACGCCTACATGCTCGACCTCGTCGGCAAGGCCGAGGGGCCGCGCGTGCTGATCCTCAACAAGGTGGACCGCGTCAAGAAGCCGGAGATCCTGCCGCGCATCGAGCAGTACGCCAAGAGCGGCCTTTTTACCGAGATCGTGCCGATCAGCGCCGCCAAAGGCGACAACTGCGACCGCCTGCTCGACGTCCTCTGGAACCTGCTGCCGGAGGGCGAGCCGCTGTTCGATCCCGAGCTGCTGACCGTGCATCCGGAGCGGTTCCTCGTCGCCGAGCGCATCCGCGAGAAAGTCCTCGCGCTGACCACGGAGGAGCTCCCTTTCACGACCGCCGTGGCCATCGAGCGCTGGGAGGAAGACGAGTCGCGGGACCTCATCCGCATCTACGCCTCGATCCTCGTCGAGCGCCCGGGCCAGAAGAAGATCGTCGTCGGCCACCAGGGCCAGATGATCAAGGCCATCGGCACCGCCGCGCGCCTCGACCTCGAGCAATACCTCGAGCGCCGCGTCTACCTCGATCTCAACGTGAAGGTAGAACCCGATTGGCGCGAGAACAAGGCCGTTCTCGCGGCGCTGGACCGGGATGTGGATCTGGGGCTGGAGTGACCTAGCCTAGCCTCGTCCCGCCGGCGGCAGCGCCTTCTCGATCTGATGCAGGCGCCCGACGTCGATCGACAGCGTGCCGTCCCGCTTCGGTTCGTTGAAGAGATCCGCGAAACGGGCGCCGCAGACGATCTCGCTGGCCTTGTAGGACGAGCGGGTGTGCACCGTCTGCGAGAACGTCTCGTCGATGCCGGAGAGCAGGACGAGGAACTCGGCGTCCCAATCCTTCAGGTCCTCCTGGGTGGCTCCCCACAGCGGGCTCTCCTCGTCGATGGGATGGACGATCGTCCACGCCAGCGGGAAGAAGACGACCTGGTTGCGCTCCAGCTTGAGATTGACGAATTCGCGGTTGCCGCTGCCGTCCCGCTTGAAGCGGCTGAGCAGCACTCGCGCCTCCACCTGGATCAGCTCGTTGGCGCGCGCGTTGGCGATGCGGAACTCGAACGCCGTGATGCCGCGGTAGGGAGCGATGATGGCGTTGCGGCTGAACAGGATCTTCGCCGTCGGCTGCGAGAAGCGGGCGAAGAGGATACCGGTGGCGAGGGCGAAGCCCAGCAGGCCCACCAGCGACTCCAGGGTGACCAGCAGGTTGGCCGCGAGGCCCACCGGATGCATGCCGCCATAGCCGATGGTGGCGAAGGTCTGGACGCTGAAGAAGAAATCCTCCAGGAATTGACTGTGGAGCTGGGTGGCGTTCGAGCCCGCGATCTGTCCCGGACCGCAGGCGAAGTAGGCGAGACCGAAGACGAGGTTGGTCACCAGGTAGAAGAGAACGATCAGCCCGAGGAAGCGCGGCCAGGAGGTGGTGAGGAGATACTGGTAGGGGCTGAGCGTCTGGAAAAAGCTCAAGCCCTCGCGCACGACGTTGAAGCTGCCGTCCCGGTTGAGCAGCCGCTTGCGGCTCTCGCGGGCAACCACGGAGCCGAAGCCGAGATCGCGGTTCGGATCGTCGGTGGCGATCGGGGCTCTGGAATCGCTGAGGGTCATGGCGTCTGAAGTGTATAGCAGACGTTCTGCTACCATTCGAGGATGGCTCTGCTCACCGCCGAGGCGATGATCCTCGACGTCACGGACCTGCACGACCGCGACCGCATCGTCACCTTCCTCACCCGCGAGCACGGCAAGAAGAAGGGCGTGGCGAAGGGCGCGCGGGTGAAGCACAGCCGCTTCGGCGGCCAGCTCCAGCCGCTCGCCAAGGCGCAGTTCACCTGGTTCGAGAAGGAGGGGCGGGACCTCGCGCGCATCTCCTCGGTGGAGTTGATCCGCACCGCCCATCCGCTGCAGACCGACCTCGAAGGCATCCTGCTCGGCAGCTATCTCGCCGACCATCTGCTGGAGTTCGCGCAGGAGGGCGAGTCGTCCGATCACCTCTACCGGCTGCTCGACTCGACGGTGCAGGCCCTGCTGGCCGGCGTGGACCGCGACCTCGCCGCCCGTTACTTCGAAGCCTGGATGCTGCGGCTGGCGGGCATCTTCCCGGCGCCCGACGCCTGTCCTTCGTGCGGCTCGCCGTTCCCGCCGGAGGGCGCCGTGCTGCCGCGCTCGGGCGAGATGCTGCTGTGCCTGGACTGCGGCGGCCGCGGCGGCTTCGCGGTCTCGCCCGCGGCGCTGGAGTTCCTGCGCCGCATCGGCCGCGAGAGCTTGCCGGCCGTGGCGAAGCGGGCGCCTGTGGCCGCCGTGCTGCGGCAGGTCGAGGACCTCTGCGCCCGGGTGCGGCGGCATTTCCTGCAGCACGAGCTGCGGAGCTACGAGGTGATCCAGCGCACGCTCGCCGAGGTCTGATACCCTATCGCGCTCATCATGCAAACGTTCCAGGAGCTCATCCTCAAACTTTCGGAGTTCTGGGCCCGCGAAGGCTGCGTGCTGCAGCAGCCGCTCGACCTGGAGGTGGGCGCGGGCACCATGCATCCGGACACCTTCCTGCGCGTGCTGGGGCCGGAGCCCTGGCGCGTCGCCTACGTCCAGCCGTCCCGCCGTCCCGCCGACGGCCGCTACGGCGACAATCCGTTCCGCCTCGGCAAGCATCACCAGTTCCAGGTCATCCTCAAGCCCTCGCCGCTCGACGTGCAGCGGCTCTACGTGCGCAGCCTGGAGGCGATCGGGCTCGACCTGACGAACCACGACCTGCGCTTCGAGGAGGACAACTGGGAGGCGCCCACCCTCGGCGCCTGGGGCGTCGGCTGGCAGGTGATGCTCGACGGCATGGAGATCACCCAGTTCACCTACTTCCAGCAGGCGGGCGGCCTGGAGCTCAAGCCGATCAGCGCCGAGATCACCTACGGGCTGGAGCGGCTCACCATGTTCCTCTCGCTCTCGCAGAGCATCTACGAGATCGACTGGGTCGAGGGGCTCGACTACGGCCAGGTGCGCAAGCAGGAGGAGTACGAGCTCTCCCGCTACTACTTCGAGCTGGCGGACGTCCCCTTCCTGCAGAGCCAGTTCGACGGCTGGGAGGCGGAGGCGAACCGCTGCCTGGAGGCCGGGCTGGTGCTGCCGGCCTACGAATGCGCCCTCAAGTGCTCGCACTGCTTCAACGTCCTCGATGCCCGCGGCGCCGTCTCGGTGACCGAGCGCGTCGGCCTCATGAAGCGGGTGCGCGACCTCGCCGTCGGCTGCGCCAAGGCGTACGTGGAGAGCCGGGAGAAGCTGGGCTTCCCGCTGCTCAAGGGAGAGGCCCGCGAAGCCTTGCCCGCGGAGGTGGCCGATGCCGCGCGGTGAATATCTCTTGGAGGTGAGGAGCGAGGAGATCCCGGCGCGCATGCTGGAGCCGGGCATGCGCGAGCTGGCGACGCGCGTCTTCGAAGAGCTGATGGCGCGCAACGTCGGTCCGCGCGAGGTGGAGACCGCCTACACGTCGCGCCGGCTGGCCCTCATCCTCTCCGGCCTGCCCGAGCGCGAGCCGGACCGCGAAGAGCAGGTCATGGGCCCGCCCGTGCGCGCCGCCTTCGCCGCCGACGGCGCGCCGACGCCGGCCCTGCTCGGCTTCGCCAAGCGCACCGGCCTCGCACCCGAGGAGCTGTCGCGGGTGAAGACCGACAAGGGCGAGTACCTGGCGGCGGCGAAGAAGATCGAGGGCCGCCCGACGCGCGACGCGCTGGCCGAGATCGTGCCGCGCGTGCTCGCGGGCATCTCCTGGGCCAAGACCATGCGCTGGGGCG
>DATBGJ010000221.1:0-4795 GCA_036558045.1 Thermoanaerobaculia bacterium | reverse complement strand
AAGGGATCGGGACCGCTCGCCGAATCGACTCTCGCGGCGCTGAAGCGATGGAAATTCGAGCCGGCCAAGATCAACGGCCGGCCGATTCCGGTCTACTACACCTTTCTTATCCGTTTCTGCCCTCAGTGAGGCACCGCCCCGATCACCACCACGAATTCCCCCTTGAGCGAAGGGCGGACTTTCAGGTCTTCCAGCAGCTCGGAGAGTTGCCCCCGCAGTACCTCCTCGTGCATCTTCGTCAGCTCGCGCGCGATGGCGGCGGGCCGGTCTCCCAGCTCCGCTAGGGCGTCTTCGAGACTGGCGAGGAGACGGTGGGGCGATTCGAAGAAGATGAGCGTGTGGCCGAGATCGGCCCAGCCGCGATAGAACGTCCGGCGCTTGCCCGTCTTCGGCGGCGGGAATCCCGCGAAGGTGAAGGGGTAGGGCGGCAGGCCGGAGGCGACCAGGGCGGCGAGCGGCGCGGCGGGACCGGGGATCGGCTCGATGCGGATGCCCGCGGCCGCCGCCTCGCGCACGAGGAGGAAACCGGGATCGGAGAGCAGCGGCGTGCCGGCGTCGCTGGCGAGCGCGATGGTCTTGCCTTCCCGCAGATCGGCGAGGAGACGCGGCAGACGCTGGCGCTCGTTGTGCTCGTGGAGCGAGACGAGCGGCTTCCTGATGCCGAGATGCGCGAGCAGGCGGCCGGTGTGGCGGGTGTCCTCGCAAGCGATCAGATCGGCCGACTCGAAGGCGGCGCGGGCGCGCGGCGAGAGGTCGTCGAGATTGCCGATCGGCGTGGCCACGACCAGGAGCTTGCCGCTCATCAGTCGCGCGGGATCTCCTGGTCCAGGTTGACGGCGCTGCCGGAGAGGCGGGCGATCAGCATCAGGCGGCGCTTGAAGCGGAAGCGCTGCTCCAGGCTGACGATTCGCCGCACCGCCTCCTCGTCATAGCCGCGCTCGATCACCTCCTCGGGCAAAAGCCCGAAATAGAACAGCAGGTAGAGCACCTCATCCGCCGTGTCGTAGGAGAAGCCGAGCTCGTCCTCGTCGGTCTGCCCAGGCCAGAGATCCGCCGAAGGCACCTTGTCGACGATGCGCGCGGGCAGCTCCAGGTGGCGGGCGAGCTGGCGTACCTGGCACTTGTAGAGATCGCCGAGCGGATTGAGAGAGCTCGCGTTGTCGCCGAAGACGGTCGAGTAGCCGAGCAGGATCTCGGTCTTGTTCGAGGTGCCGAGGACGAGCGCGTCATGCTTCTTCGCCTGGTCGAAGAGGATGCTCATGCGCTCGCGGGCCATCTTGTTGCCGCGCCGCTCCGCGGACGCCTCGGGCTCGGATTCGAAGTAGGCGTCCACCATCGGCGAGATGTCGACCGCCCGATGCGGGATGCCGAGATGCTCGGCCACGGCGCGGGCGTCCTGCTCCGACTCCGGCCGCGAGGTGCGGTAGGGAAGGATGAAGCCGTGCACCCGCGCAGACCCCAGGGCGCGCACGGCGAGCGCGGCCGAGAGAGCGGAGTCGACGCCGCCGGAGAGCCCCACGACGACTCCCTGCGTGCCGGAGGTCTCTACCGCGTCGCGGATGAAGCCGGCGAGCACCGCCGCCGCGAGCGGCGCGTTGAGCTCCAGGCGCTCGCGGACCTGCTCGCGCCGGATCACGCCGAGGGCCCCTCGATGTCCGAGCGCTCGTCGTCCAGCATCGGCATATGTCCGCGCAGGCGGTCGGCGTCGCGCAGGTCCATCTCGGCGACGAGCAGGTGCTCCTCGAGGAAAGGCGACCGCTCGGCGACCTCGCCGCCGGGACGCACGACGTGGCTGCCGCCGGCGTAGAAAGAGCCCTCTTCCCAACCCACCCGGTTGCAGTAAGCCACCCAGCAGGTGGAGAGGAGCGCCGTGGCGCGGGTGATCATCTCCCAGCCCTCGTGGCTCTCGGGACGGGGTCCGGCGCCGACGCGGCCCGGACCGGCGGAGGGACAGATCACCAGCTTGACGCCGGCCACGGCCAGGCGGCGCGACAGCTCGGGATGCCAGAGGTCCTCGCAGATGAGCACGCCCGCCTTGCCCCAGGGGAGCTGCGCCGGTTCCAGGCGCCGGCCGGCGGCGAAGAAGCGCGCTTCCTGAAACAGGCCGTAGGTGGGGAGGTAGAGCTTACGATGGACGTGGACCGGCTTCCCGCCCGCGAGCAGCACGGCGCTGTTGTGCACGCCGCTCTCTCCCGCCTCCACGAAGCCGAGGAGCACGTGCATGGGTCCGGCGGCCTTGGCCAGCCGCACGAGCACCGGCGAATCGGCCGGCAGGGCCACCCGCGGCGTCAGATGAAGCAGGCGATAGCCGGTGAGCGACAGCTCGGGAAAGACGAGCAGATCGACCTTGGCCTGCCGCGCCCGCCCGATCCATTCCAGGTGGCGCTCGGCGTTGCGCTCCACGTCTCCCAGGCGGCAATCGATCTGCGCCAGACCGATCCTGAGAAGGCTGCCGGCTTCGGCCATGATCGGGGCGGATGCTAGCATGCGCCGCATGAGGAGCACCGTGCTGTCCGTCCTTCCCTTCCTCGTTCTTCCGCTGGCAGCTTCCGCCGCCGCCCAGGCCCCGAAGCCCGTGCTGCAGGACAAGGTGCTGGCCGTGGTGGACGAAGATCCGATCCTCAAGTCCGACCTCGACCGGGTGATCAGGCTGGGCTTCGAGCAGCCGAAGGCGGGAGAGAGCGCCGAGGCGTTCCGCCGCCGGGTGCTCGACGGCCTGATCGAGGAACGGCTGCGCTTCCACGAGATCGACCGCTTCGGCTTCCAGCAGGTGCCGGTGGACGAGATCGAGCGCGAGGTCGCCAAGATCCGCGCCCGCTTCGCGGACGAGGCTTCCTTTCAGAAGGCCCTCAAGGAGGTGGGGCTCGACGCCAAGAAGCTGCGCCAGATCGTGGCGCGCCAGCTCCTGGTGCTCACCTACGTCGACGAGCGGCTCGGCCCGCGCGTCTTCGTCAGCCTGGAGGACATCAACCGCTACTACCGCGACGTGCTGACGCCCGAGATGCAGCGCCGCGGCCAGCCGGTGCCGCCGGTCGAGGACGTGCGCGAGGACATCCGCGAGGTCTTGAAGCAGCAGCGCCTGACGCAGGAGATCGCGACCTGGACCCAGGAGCTGCGTACGCGCGCGGACGTCATCGTCTACGGCGAACGCGCCGGAGCACCGCTGCCGCCGGTAGTGAAGAAGATCGAGAAGCCGGGGCCGAAGAAACCCGAGGGCGTTTAACTCCCTCAAAACGCCAACAACTCCCGCGCCGCCGCCGCCACCTTCCCCTTGTCCGGCAGCAGCACCTTCTCCAGGTTCTTGGCGTAGGGCACCGGCCGGTCGGGGTAGGTGACGCGGCGGATGGGCGCGTCGAGCCAGGGAAAGGCGGCGTCGGCGAGGCGGGCGGCCACCTCGGCGCCGAACCCGAGGGTCAGCGGCGCCTCGTGGACGACGAGGGCGCGGCCGGTGCGCCGGACGGAGGCGAGCACCGTCTCCTCGTCGTAGGGCACCAGCGTGCGGAGGTCTACCACCTCGGCCTCGACTCCCCCTTTCGCCAGCTCGTCGGCGGCCTCCAGGCAGGTCCAGGTGGAGGCGCCGTAGCCGATCAGGGTGAGGTGCTTGCCCGCACGCATCACCCGCGCCTCGCCGATGCGCGCCACCGCGTCGCCCTCGGGCAGCGCGCTCTTGACGCGGCGGTAGAGGAACTTGTGCTCGAAGACCATCACCGGGTTGGGATCGCGGATGGCCGCCTTGAGCAGACCCATCGCGTCCGCCGCCGTGGCCGGGCAGACCACCTTGATCCCCGCCGTCTGCGCGAACCAGCCCTCGGGATTCTGCGAGTGGAACGGCCCCGCTCCCACGCCGCCGCCCGAGGGCAGGCGAACGACGATCGGGCAGGGCACCTGCCAGCGGTAGTAGAGCTTGGCGGCGACGTTGACGAGCTGGTTGAAGCCGCAGGAGATGAAGTCGGCGAACTGCATCTCGACCACCGGCCGCCAGCCGAGCAGCGCGGCGCCGATGGCGATGCCGAGGGTGCCGCTCTCGGCGATGGGCGTGTCCAGCACGCGCTCCGGCCAGCGGGCGTGGAGGCCGCGCGTGGTGCGGAACGCGCCTTCGAAGACGCCGATGTCCTGGCCCATGAGGACCACGGACTCGTCGCGCTCCATCTCCTCCAGGAGCGCCTGGTTGATAGCGTCCACGTAGGTGGTCTCGCCGGCGAGCCGCCCGGTGTGGACGGCGGGAGCCTCCCGGCTCTCGCGCTCCGGCGGTGACGAGGCGAACACCGGCCGCAGGGCCACCTCGTCCGTCGGCGGCGGCGCGTCGATGGCGCGCGCGATCGCCGTCTCGACCATCGCCGCGATCCGCTCCTCCAGCCGCTCGCGGAATGCGGCGTCCATCACCCCCTCCTCCTGCAGCCGGCGGGCGTAGGCGGGCACGGGATCGGCGGCGCGGTAGCCGGCGAGCTCGCCGGCGGGCACCACTTTGAGCGAGTCGTCGCCTTCGCTGTGGCCGCGCATGCGGCCGAGCATGGCCTCGATCAGCGTCGGCCCTTCGCCGGCGCGGCCGCGGTCCACGGCGCGGCGGAAGGCGTCCGCCATGGCGTCCGGATCGTTGCCGTCCACCGTCTCGGCGGCGACGCCGTAGCCGGCGCCGCGGTCGGAGAGCCGCGCGGCCGCGTACTGCAGGCGGGCCGGCGTCGAGAAGGCGTAGCGGTTGTTCTCGATCACCAGGATCAGCGGCAGCTTCCACACGGCGGCCATGTTGAGCGCCTCGTGGAAGTCGCCCGTCGAGGTGCCGCCCTCGCCGATGAAG
>DATBGJ010000220.1:0-3606 GCA_036558045.1 Thermoanaerobaculia bacterium | reverse complement strand
CATCACCCCCTCGACTTCGCCGGGCCGGACCGAACCCGGCCGCAGAGGATCTCCCGGAGGAGGGTCGAGAGCCGCGAGACGGGCCAGAGTGAGCAGGAGATCAGGTCCCGGCGCGCCCGGGGCGGCGGACAGCTCGACCAGCGGAGTGGCGCAGGGCAGCAGGCAGATCACGAGGATCGCCGCGCCGAGCACCGGCCCTTTGCGACTGCGGCCGGCGGCGGCCGCCAGCCACGCCAGGCCAAGGGCGACGAGCGGCGCCAGATAGTAAATGTACCGGCGTTGGAAGAGGGCCATGGCGAGGATCGTCAAGGTTGTCACGGAGAGCAACAGGAAACGCTCCCAGCCAGGCCGCTGCCCCAGAGCGAGCCGTGCCCAGATGAAAAGGACGACCGGCATGAGGAGGAGTCCCGCGGAGAGCTGCCCGACCGGCGGGCCGAGACCACCCGCGAGCAGCGGCCGGTACTCGGCGATGAGCCGCAGCCACTCGGCGGGATAGGAGAGATAGCCGCCGTGGACGATCGCTCCCGCTGCCGGCCCCGAGGCCGCCGGGGTGCGCAACGCGAGGTGCTTCACGCCGTTTGCGATCGGTGGCCAGGCCGTCGCGGCGAGCGCCGAGACGACGGCCGCCATTCTTCCGGGCCACCCGTATGAGGCGAGGAAGAGCAGTGCGGCGCAGAGCGCCAGAAAGAGCGGCTGGAACGCGCCGAACGACACGTAGGTGACCGGCCCGGGGAGGAAGCATCCGAACGGTGCGACCAGGGCGGAGGCGACCGCCAGGGCCCAGCCGCCGCGGCGTGCGTGGCCGGCGAGAAAGGCGGTGGCGCCGACGACGGGAGCGAGGAACACGCTCCCCTGCCAGACCAGGACAGCGAGCGCGAGCGCTATGCCGGCCCGCAGCACGCTCCAGCCGCGAGAGCCGCTCTCCTCGGCGGGAGATATGAGGCGGGCGAAGGCGGCGAGCACAGCGAGGAAGACGAGGGCCTCCGCGGCATGCTGGTCGGGATGGCCGAAGTCTGACCAGGCGATAGCGCCCGGCAGCAACGCGTAGAGGAAAGCCGCGAGACGAGCGGTCACGGCGTCGAAGGTGCGCTTGCCGAGGGCAAAGAGCGGCAACAGGGCGAGCGCGCCGAGCAGCGGCGGCAACCAGGCGGCGACGAGGGCCACCTGGCCGGCCGATGCCGCGGACCCGAAGAGCAGCCGCGCGGGAGCGGCGATCGCCAAGTCGAACAAGGGCGGCCAGATCCAGATCCCGCCGTGCGGATGATTGAGGTAGGGATCGAACACGGGCACCCGAGGAAACGCATGGACGGTGGACGCTGCGCGGCGGAGATGGCCGTAATCGTCTGCGGAGAGCAACCGCAGGCCGCCTTGGGTGAGGGCCGGCAGGGTAAGAAGCCGGAGGAGGAAGGCGAGGATGAGGAGGAGCGTGAGAAAGAGCCAGGCCGGCAGGCGGGGGCGCCGCGGCGGGACGCCTTCGGTGTCGCTCACGCTCCGCTCTCCCTTCCTAGTCTGCGGGCGCCAATCTGCAGCGGGTCCAGGGAGTCTCGTACACGACGATCTCGTCTCCTCCCATAGTGATGTTCTCCGGGATCCTGAGGACGTGCACCGGCCGGAAGCGGGAGTCCCGGGCGAGCCCGGGAAACCAGGAGGGGAAAACCACGATGTAGTCCGGCCGGCGGCGGGCGAGCGCGGCGAGGAGAGCGTCGTCCCACAAGGCCCCCGCGGCGGTGGCCTGACGCACCTCGCGGCCGATCTCCGGACTGGCGATGCTGGCCAGATCGATCACCCGGTTGGCGAGGAGATACTTGATCGCCCCGATGTCGTTGACCGCCAGGACGCACTGGGCCGGCAGACGGCCGGCGAGCCACCGCGCCATCGCCACGTCGCTCTCCTCGACGTTGGCCACGTTCTGGACATAGAACCGCTCGCCGCGGAACAGGTCGAAGAGGGTGGGGGCCAGGACGAAGAGCGCCGCGAGCGCCGCCAGGCTCATCCGTAGCGCGCGCGGGCGGAGGCGGGCGGCCAGGGACTGGACCGCCGGCTCGAGCCCGAGCACGCCGAGCACGATGAGGACGGGAAAGAGCGGGAAGTAATAGCGCCCGAAGTTGCCCATCATCCGGGTGGGCCCGGGGGTGAGCAGGGAGTAGGCGAGCGGTAGCCCGAAGAGCCAGAGGGCGGGCAGCAGGCCGCGGTCGAGCGGCGTTCCCCGCCTGGAGATGAGGGAGACCGTCCCGGCGCCGGCGAGGAGCGTCATCCAGGGCTGCGGCCGGAAGAAGACACCGAGCACGTTCGCCAGGTAATGGAAGTCCGGCAGCGGCCGCAGCCCGCCGCCGCCCTTGGCGGCGTAGGTCGTGGGCAGGACGGAACCGCCGGCCCAAGCGTAGAAGAGCAGGGGGCCGGCCAGCGCGCAGGCGGCGAACGCCGCGCCGGCCAGCAGGGTCCCCGGCGCCGGCCGGCGCCAGCGCAGTCCCTCCTCGCCGTCCTCGAAGGAGAGGAGACGATCGATCGCGGCGAGCAGCAGCAGGAGAAGACCCTCAGGCCGGGCCAGGACGGCCACCGCGAGGACGGCGAGGGAGAGCGGCGGCCGGCCGGGGCGGTCGCGCTCGCGCAGGTGGAGGATCATTCCCCACAGCGAGAGCAGTAGGAAGAGCGGGATCTCCATGCCGGAGACCGCCGACCAGACGAGCCAGCTCGTGGCCAGCGTGAGCGCGGCGGCCAGGGCGGCGAGGCCGCGCCCCAGCCCCAGCGCGCGGGCGAGGCGCCGGGTGGCGTCGATGCCGGCGAGGTAGAGGAGCATGCCGAGGAGCTTGGTCCAGAGAATCACCCCGCCGGGGAGCGCGAAGAGCAGCGCCAGCAGCGCCGTCCACAGCGGCGCGGTGGAGCCCGTCACCAGCTCGCCGGGGTTGTAGGAGAGCCCGTGGCCCTGCGCCAGATTGCGCGCGAATTGCAGGTGGATCCAGCCGTCGTCCAGCGGCAGGCCGACCCCGCCCTGCAGGCGGCCCACCTCGGCGAAGAGGTAACGCAGGCAAGCCACCAGGCCGGCGGCGAGCAGCAGTATCCGGAGCGGGTCCGGCCGGCGGCCGGACCGGGAGTCGGAGTCGGTCTTCGCGGGTCTCATGCTTGCGGCGAAGCATACACAAGCGGCCCGCTCGGTTATCATCGCCGGCCCATGGTCTTGCGCGTGCTCGAGCGCCGGCGCCGCCGGTCGGCGCGGATCGCCCTCTACGGCAGCCTCGTTCTGGTGGGAGGCCTCGCCTGGGCCGCCGTCTCGTTCCTCAACCGGCCGCTGGCGCCGCGCAAGACCGAGCGCTGGATCGACCGGGATTACGCCCATCTCCCCGCCGTCAAGCTGCTCCAGGAGTACGTGCGGATCGACACCAGCGAGAGCACGGGAGACGAGCTGGCCGGCGCCCGCTTCCTCGCCCGGCAATTTCACGCCGCGGGGATCCCCACCCGCATCGAGCAGGTAGGCCCCCGCAAGGCCAACCTCTACGCCTGGCTGCAAGGCCGGGACCCCCACCCGCTCGTGCTCCACAACCATATCGACGTTTCGGCGGCCGATCCCAGGCAGTGGTTCTCGCCGCCCTTCGCGGCCAGGATCGAGCT
>DATBGJ010000219.1:0-2241 GCA_036558045.1 Thermoanaerobaculia bacterium | reverse complement strand
CGTAGATGAAGACGCCGTTGAGCTCCAGCTCGCCGTAGAACATCGAGACGAAACGGCTGGTCAGCGTGCTCTTGTGGATGATGCGGTTCATCCGCTCGACCGTGCGCACGATCTTGAAGTCGCGGGCGAGCCCCATCCGCAGCCCCATGTAGATGTCGCGCACCTGGAGGGCGGCGGGCAGGCCGTGGCCGGAGACGTCGGCGATGGCAAGGCCGAGAATCTTTTCGGTGAGAGGGATGTAGTCGAAAAAGTCGCCGCCCACCCCCTCCATCGGCTCGGAGCGGCCGAAGATGTCGAACTCGCCGTACTTCGGCACCCGCCGGGGCAGGATGGAGGTCTGGATCTTCCGCGCCTCCTCGAAGATGCTCTCCATGCGGTCGCGGCGGATCTTCTGATTGACGCTGTGCCGCAGGATGCCCAGCGAGAAGAGGATGTCGTCCCGGTCGTGGCCGGGAGCGACGTTGAAGGCCAGGATGTACTCCTCGTTGCCTACCTCGATGGCGGCGAACTGCTGCACCCCCAGCAGGTTCTCCAGGTTGCGGTCGATGTTCGGATCCTCGGCCTCCATGTAGACAGAGCCCTGCTCGAGCAGGAGCTGGACCGGCGGATAGGAAAGCGGGATCTTGAGCCCCTGGGGGACCTCCTTGGCGTCGCCGAAGGTGTCCAGCAGCACGTAATAGGCGCCGCGCCGCTGGTACAGACGGCCGCCGTAGATGCCGAGCTCGTCCTGAAACTTGTCGATGATGATCTCGAGCAGGGATTGGATGGTCGTGCTGACGTCCTCGTCGCGGTCCATGGCCGCGACGGCCTGCTCGACCTTCTTCATCAGCCGCCGATAGCTGGTCGGGCGGGCTTCAGAGGCGATCATGGCGGGTATTCTCTCACCCGTTGTCGATCAGCGCCATCACGATCCGATCCTGCGCCGCGTGGGCGTCGCCGCGGCTGCGGTTGATGAGGATGGAGAAGGCGTAGGTCTTGCCGGAGACCGCCTTGGCGTAGCCGGAGAGGGCGGAGACGCCGTTGAGGGTACCGGTCTTGGCGAAGACGTTGCCCCGGTAGGGAGGAGCGGCCAGGCGGCGTTTCCACGACCGCATGCCCTCTTCGCCCGAGTAGGGGAGCGACTGGATGAACTCCGTCGCCGCGGCATGGAAGAACATGTGCCGCAGCAGGATGGTGAGGGCCCGCGGCGCGAACTGGTTGGCGCGGCTCATCCCCGAGCCGTCCACCATGTGGAAGCTGCCGCGCGGCACGCCGATCGACACCAGGAACTCGCCGATGGCGCGGATACCCGCCGCCCAGCTCCCCTGGCCGCAGCGCTCGGCGCCGAGCAGCTTGGCGAGGGTCTCGGCGTAGAAGTTCTGGCTGCGCTTGTTGGTGGTGCGGATGGCGGTGACGAGATCGCTGCGGTGCACCGCCACCCGCTCCCAGACGGCGCCCGGCAGCTCGGCGCCCGGCCGCAGGCGCCCCTCCAGCCGGATCCCCTCCTCGGCGAGCGCCGTGCGCAGAGCGGCGCCGAAGTAGAGCGTCGGATCGGGCACGGTGACCCAGGTCTCGAACGGGCCCGAGCCGGCGTCGATCGAGCCCTTCACCGTCAGCGTCGTCCCGGTGCGGCCGACGAAGAGCCGCGAGCCGCGGCGCTTGCTGCTGGTGGTGGCCTTGTTGTCCACCTGGAAGAGGCCGACCGGCGGAATGGTCTCCACCACGGCATGGCGGCCCGCCTTGCCGGGCCAGACCCGCACCAGGATGCAGTTGTCCTCGAACGAGAGCGCGCCCACCGGCGCCTCGTACCACTCGGTGATCTGGTCGCGCGGCCAGTCGGGATGGATGAGCAGCGGCTCGAAGAAGCCGTTGGCGAGGTACAGATCGCCGGTCACCCGCTCGATGCCCCGCTCGCGCAGCGCCGCCGCCCACGGCCGGAAGGCGGCGAAGGAGTCGCCGCCGTACTCGCGGCCGGAGATCTGCGGATCGCCGGCTCCCACCACGCCGAGGTCGCCCCGCAGCACGCCGTCCTCCACGGCGCCGCGCATCAGCAGGCGGGTCTCGAAGAGATAGCCGGGGCCGAGGGCGTCCAGCACCGCCGCCGTGGTGGGCAGCTTGCTGTTCGAGGCGATGATCCGCGGCTCGTCCGGGTTGTAGGCGTAGACCGTCTCACCCGTGTCGAGCTCGACGATGTGGACCCCCATCGTCGCCGTGTCGCGGGCCGCGCGGGCGACCTCGGCCCCGAGGGCCTGCTCGAGAGGC
>DATBGJ010000218.1:0-2518 GCA_036558045.1 Thermoanaerobaculia bacterium | reverse complement strand
AAATTTCTACTGGGTCAGGCATCGTGACCCAATGGGTTCGAGGATTTTTCTACTAGGTTGCGCTCCGCGACCCAATGGGTTCCGGGATTTTTCTACTGGGTTGCGTCCCGTGACCCAATGGGTTGGGAGATTTTTCTACTGGGTTGCGGAGCGTGACCCATTAGGTTCCGGAGTTTTTCTACAGCGTTGCCGTCGGTGACCTTATAGGTCACGCCTCGTTTCCGTCTCGTCGCGGCCGGCAACCTACCGGGCTTCCACTCTGGTATCATCCCGCTCCTGTTGGGCGCTCCGGCCGGCTCGGTGTCTCCGTGTGTCCGTTCGGCCTCTTCCCGAGAGAGAATACGTTCTGGGAGTTTTTTCGATGAGTGCACGTCTGACCCGTAAAGAGATCAAGCACGACGAATTCAGGGACGTCGTCGGCCGCAGCGTCGAGTACGCCGAGAGCCACGTGCGGACCATCATCTACGCCGTGGGCGGGGTCATCGCGCTGGCGGCTTTGGCGGTCGCGGTCTACTTCTATCTGGGCCACCGCCGGCAGGAGGCCAACGAGGCCCTGGCCGCGGCGACGAAGGTCTATCAGGCGCCCATCGCCGCCACGGGCGCCAAGCCGAACGATCCGGACGCGCCGACCTTCGCCACGGAAGCCGCCCGCCGGACGCGCGCCAAGGAGCTGCTGGAGAAGGTCCGCGACGATCACGGCATGTCCGCCGCCGCCGACGTGGCCGGGCTCTACCTGGCACAGATCGCCGCCGACGAGGGCCGGCTCGACGAGGCGCGCAAGCTGTGGAGCGATTTCGTCGACGAGCACGGCGACAGCATGCTCGCCGGCGAGGCCCGGCTCAACCTCATCGATCTCGACCGCAAGCAGGGCAAGGCCGAGCAGGTGGTCAAGGACCTCCAGGCGCTGCTGGAGAAGAGCGACTCGCCGCTGCCCCAGGACGTGATCCTCAACGAGCTGGGCAAGACCTACGAGCAGCTCCAGCGGAAGCAGGAGGCGATCCAGTCCTACCAGCGGATCGTCGACGAGTTCCCGCAGTCGCCGTATCGCCAGGAGGCCCAGCAGAAGATCTCTGCGCTCGATCCGACGCGGGCCGCCTCCGGCGGAGCGCTTCCCGCCGGCGTCCCGGGCTTCCCCGGCTGATCCTTCCGCCCGATCCCCTCTCATGGCCCTGCCCTACCGCATCCTGGAGCGCAAACGCGCCGGGATGCGGCTCAGCGAGGAGGAGATCCGCTCCGTGGCGCGCGGCGCCGCCGACGGCTCCTGGAGCGAAGGGCAGCTCGGCGCCTTCCTGATGGCCGCCGCCATCCGCGGGCTCGACGCCGAGGAGACCCGCGCCCTGACGCTCGCCATGCTGGAGTCCGGCGAGCGCTGGGAGCTGTCGCGCGAGGTGCCGCGGCTGTGCGACAAGCACTCCACCGGCGGCGTCGGCGACAAGGTCTCGCTCGTCCTCGGTCCCCTCCTCGCGAGCTGCGGCCTGCCCGTCGCCATGCTCACCGGCCGCGGCCTCGGCCACAGCGGCGGCACCATGGACAAGCTGGAGAGCATCCCCGGCATGGAGCTCGGCCTCGACCGTGTCCGCTGCCTCGACCTCCTCGACCGCTGCGGCCTCGCCATCGGCGGCGCCACTTCCGAGATCGCGCCCGCCGACCGCCGTCTCTACGCCCTGCGCGATACCACGGCCACCGTGGACTCGCTGCCGCTCATCACCGCCAGCATCCTGTCGAAGAAGCTGGCGATGGCCGCGGCCATCGTCTTCGACGTCAAGACCGGCAACGGCGCCTTCATGCCCGAGCTGGAGCGCTCGCTGGAGCTGGCCCGCGGCCTGGTGGAGACGGCCCGCGCCCTGGGCACGCCCACCTCGTACCTGGTCACGGACATGAGCCAGCCGCTCGGCCGCTGGACGGGGCATACGGCGGAGGTGCTGGAGACCTGGCAGTGCCTCGCCGGCGAGGGGCCGGCCGACACGATGGAGGTCACCTACGCCCTCGGCGAGGAGGTTTCGCGCCTGGTCGGCTCCCCGGTCAGCCGCCGGCAGATGGAGGAGGCTGTCTCGTCCGGCCGCGCCCTGGAGCGTTGCGAGCAGTGGGCGGCGCTGCAGGGCGCGGACCCGGCCTGGCTGCGCGCGCCGCGCTTTCCACTGGCGCCTGTCGAGCGCCCGCTCCGCGCGCCCCGCTCCGGCCGTCTCGCCGCGGTGGACGTGCGCCAGCTCGGCCTGCTCCTGGTCGAGGCGGGAGGAGGGCGCAGACGGCCGACCGACGCCGTGGACTTCGGCGTCTCCCTGGAGGTCAAGGCGCGCCTCGGCGACGAGGTGCGGGCAGGGGAGGAGCTGGCGCGCGTTTATCTGCGGCGGGAGGATGAGCGGATCGCCGGGCTGCTGGCGGGGTGCTTTACGGTGGCGGATGAGGGAGTGGCGCCGGTTTTGATTGCGGCGCGGGGGGCCTGATTCATGCGGATCTTGCCGGCTTTGGCGGTCTGCGCTCCGAAGCCTCACCCCCTGTCCCCTACCAACGCACCCCT
>DATBGJ010000217.1:0-7305 GCA_036558045.1 Thermoanaerobaculia bacterium | reverse complement strand
CCGCCTGCTCGGCGCCCTCGCCGCGCACCGTCAGCTTCTCCTACAACCAGGATCTCCTCTCCGCGGTCGGCGTGCCCGGCAACCCCGGCTCCTACGCATCCTCGATCGCGTATCATCCAAACCTGATGGTCAACCAGGTGGTGCACGGCAACGGCCAGACGGACGCCTACGCCAACGACCCCAACTCGATGCGGCGGCCGGGCTCGATCACCGTCACTTCTTCAGCGGGGGCGCAGCTCTGGGCCACCGGCGCCTACGGTTACGACGGCGCGGGCAACGTCAAGGCGATCGGCACGCACACCTTCGCCTACGACAAGGTGAGCCGCCTGAAGTCCGCCAACCTCTACCTCGAGCCCACCGGCTCGGCGACCTTGCGGACCCAGGCCTACACCTACGACGCCTTCGGCAACATCCAGTCGATCGGCGGCAGCAGCGCCCGCAATACGCCCACCTCCTCGGCGACCAACCGGCTGACCTCGGGTGGCTACGACGCGGCGGGCAACCTGACGAGTTGGAACGGCAATACCTATAGATACGATCCATTCAACCTGATGTGGGACTACAAGACCCCCGCGGACGAGTGGGTCTACCTTTACACCGCCGACGACGAGCGGGCCTGGACGTTCAAGATCGGGGGCGGCTCGCTGTGGACGCTGCGCGGTCCGGACGGCAAGGTGCTGCGCGAGTACAGCGCCGGAGCGAGCTGGAAGGTGGAGTCCGACTACGTCTACCGCGACGGCTCCTTGCTGGCCGCCGAGACGCCGCAGGGCACCCGCCACTTCTCGCTCGATCATCTCGGCACGCCGCGCCTGCACGTGCTGACCGCGCAGGGGCACGCCGACGTCTGGACGGGCACCGGTGCAGGCTGCATTCCGGCCCCCGCCGATTATGACGGCGACGGCAATACCGACTTCTCGCTCAAGTGCGGTCCCGCCTGGCACTTCTACAACGACGACGGCACGTACCTCAAGGGCATCTGGACCGGCGGCTCCAACAGCGACGTCCCGGTGCCCGCGGACTACGACGGCGACGGCGACGACGACCCGGTGGCCTTCAACGGCGGCGCCTGGCAGTTCTACGACTACGCCACCGGCGCCTACCACGGAGTGTGGACGGGGACCTCCGCGGGCTGCATTCCCGCGCCCGCCGACTACGACGGCGACGGCAACGCCGACCTGTCGCTGAAGTGCGGGCCCGTCTGGCACTTCTACAACGACAACGGCACCTACTTGAAGGGAATCTGGACCGGCGGCACCGACAGCGACGTGCCGGTGCCGGGGGACTACAACGGCGACGGCAAGGAGAAGCCCGCGGTCTTCAACGGCGGTGCTTGGATTTTCTACGACTACACGACCGGCGCGGCCACCGGCGTTTGGCTGGGGTTCAGCGGCACGCCGATGCCCATGGATTACGACGGCGACGGCACCAAGGATCTGACCGTCTACGCCAACGGCGCCTGGCACTTCTTCTACGACGACGGCACCCACAAGGAGGGCATCTGGACCGGCGGCGTGGCGGAGGACAAGCCGGTGACCGGGGACTACACCGGCGGCGGCCGTGACGAGCCGGTGATCTTCCGCAACGGCGCCTGGCTGTTCTTCGACAGCCTCCTGGCGAGCACCACCTATCACGTCTACTACCCCTTCGGCGAAGAAGCGACCACCTTCAACCAGGACATGATCCGTGCGAAGTTTACTGGTCACGAACGGGATCTGAACGCAATGGTTGGAGCGAACCCGCCGGCCGATGACCTCGACTACATGGTAGCTCGACATTGCTCGCCGCTGACGGGTCGGTTTCTGAGCGTGGATCCAGCGTTGGAGAGCGCTGATCCCTTCGAATCTCAAAGTTGGAACCGATACTCTTATGTTCGCAGTAACCCACTTTTGTTCGTCGATCCAAAAGGGGAGGTTTTGAGATTCTTCGGGAGTCAACGAAATCTGGATAAACTCCAGGAGATTGTTAACGCTTCTTTGATAGGACTCAAACTGATGATCGATAAGAATGGATTTGCCACGTTAGTCTCAACGGGCGTAGCTGGCCCGCCGACGCAACAGCAGGCCGCGCTTGCAGCAGTGCTCGGAAGCGCTATTAACGCGAAAGGAACTGTCTCCATGAGAGTAGCCTCCAGTGACTCTGATGTGCTTATTGGAGAATACGTAAGCGGACGCATCGATATTCGGGATATCGCTGCCGGAGGGGCAGAGGGTCCGGCCAATAGCGCCTCGCTCCTGGCGCACGAAGTCGCGGAGCAGGCCATGCGGCAGGTATTGGGTCTTGGCAATACCAAAGCCGAATATGACTTCGCACATTCTGTCGGCCGAGCTGTGCAAGAGGGTGTCTCGGGTTACGCTCCTGGAGAGCAGTCCAAATTCATGATATTTAAGACCGGGCTTACAGTTGCTCCACATTCTCGGGGAAAGAACATTGTTACCGTGACGATGGTCTGGATCAATGGCAATCTCAGCAAGGTGATCAGGAGGTAGCCATGGTGTTCTTATCTAGCCGTTTCACGCTCGTTGGTTTTTGCTTGCTGGCCCTCTGCATCTTCCATGCTTGCCGTCAAAGAGATTATAGAGAAGGGGACAGACACGCTAAGGCAGAAGTGATTTGGCGCGAACACGAATCCGCGCTTAGAAGGGCCGTCGAAGGTGCTTTACTTAACGATGAATTTGCTGATGCCTGTGAATTCTTTCGCAAGGTGGCAGGCATAGAAATACGTGGAGACGGCTCGCATATAGGATGGATTCCGAACGAAAATACGCGTGCTGATTTGGAAAAGGTTCATGACTGGTATGAGGAGAATGGTGCGAGATTGTATTGGGATGACAGATCTCAGTCTGTTAAGGTGCGACCACCAAGATGACTTCGATTACATGGTGGGCCCCCCGCTGCGCTCCGTTGACGAGTCGGTTTCTGAGTGTGGATCCAGCCGGCTTTGCGACCGTCGGCGAAGTCAAAGTCCTGGTGATCGCGGAGCTCTCGTAGAGCCGCCGGACGGCGCCCTCAGCCCGGCACCACCCACCGCACGACCACCCAACACCATACCGCCGCCAGGACAGCCGCCAGCAGGTCGAGCACCACGCCGGCCCTCGCCATGCGGGGGATGGTGACGTAGCCGCTGCCGAAGACGATGGCGTTGGGCGGCGTGCCGGCGGGGAGGGCGAAGTCGCAGGAGCAGGCGACGGTGGCGGCGAAGAGCGTGGTGACCAGCACCTCCGGCGCCACGGCGTCGCGCAGGACGACGAGCATCACCGCGATGGTGGCGGTGTTGGAAGCCACCGCCGTCAGG
Source organism: Thermoanaerobaculia bacterium (assembly GCA_036558045.1). GTDB lineage: Bacteria > Acidobacteriota > Thermoanaerobaculia > Multivoradales > UBA5704 > DATARR01. Next base: position 4,013 of record DATBGJ010000217.1, on the reverse strand, counting down.
GCGACGGTGGCGAGGCTCGCCAGCAGCACCTGGGCGAACGGCGGCAGGCCGCGCACCGCCGCGAGCTGCGCGCTCATGAAGCCGGAGAGGCCGCTCTTCTGGATGGCCGCCGCCATGGCGAAGCCGCCGCCCAGCAGCAGCAGGGTCTCCCACGGCACCCGCGAGAGGGCGCGGAAGCCGAGCACCTGGCGTCCCTGCGAGCGCCAGAGCATCAACGCCAGCGCCGCCAGCACGGCGACGCCGCCCTCGAAGTGCGCCGAGGTGAGCTCGAAGGCGGCGATGCGCGGCGCCAGCAGCGAGGTCAGCCACTTGCCGCCGATCCACAAGGCCGCCGCGGCGCAGAAGGCGCCGAGCACAATGCGCTCCGGCCGCCGCACCGGCCCCAGCTTCGCCAGCTCGCCCGCCACCACCTCGGCGCCGATCTCGCCAGCCAGGCCGTCCTCCCGGCCGATGCGCCACAGCATCCACCAGACGACCGGCAGGAACATCAGCACGAAGGGGAGCCCCACGGCCATGAACTGCAGGAAGGAGATGGAGACGTCCATGCGCTCCATGAAGCCGGAGAACTGGGCGTTGGGCGCGGTGCCGATCTTGGTGCCGATGCCGCCGACGTTGGAGCCGTAGGCGATCGAGAGCATGATCGCCATGCCGTAGCGGGCGAGCCGCCGGCCGCCCAGGTGGTCCTCGATCTGCACGATGACGGCGATGCCGATGGGCATCATCATCGCCGCCGTGGCGGTGTTCGAGATCCACAGCGAGATGAAGGCCGTGGCGGCGAGGAAGCCGGCGAGCAGGCGGCGGGGATCGGTGCCGACGCGGTCCATGATGCCGAGGGCGATGCGGCGGTGGAGGTTCCACTGCTGCATGGCGGCGGCGATCCCCATGCCGCCGGCGAAGAGGAAGATGTAGGGATCGAAGTACGGCTGCACGCTCTGCCGCACGTTCGCCCCCAGCCCCGGCCCGAAGACCTGCATCAGCGGGAAGAGGACGAGCGGCACGCAGGCCGTCCAGTAGATGGGCAGCGCCTCGGTGATCCACCAGATCGCCATCAGCGCCGCGCCGCCGGCGGCGAAGGCGGGCCGCGAGCCCCACTCCGGGTTGTGCTTCAACGGGGAGTCGAGACCGGCGAGCAGCGCGAAGGCGAGCAGGCCGGCCGCGAGCCCCGCGAGCTTCCAGGGAGTGAGGACGCGCAAGGACGCCTGCTAGGGCAACGCCTCGCGGAGCTGTTGGCGCAGCGCGGCGAGGTCCATGGCCGTCTCCTCGGCCTCGGCGCGCCCCTGCGGCGGCTTGGTCGGGTCCACACATTGGACACCCTGGTTCTTGGTGGCCTCGCTACAAGCGAACGGTTCTGCGGGCAGGACAGTGGCCATCAAATCCCTCACCTTGAAGCTCATCGTAGCCTCCTGGGGCATGCCCCGGTCTAGGCGCAGCCGTTGTCGGGCAGCGCGGAGAAAAGAATGCCGTGGAACGGCTCCAGTCTAGCAGAAACAGGGCGGGATTCTCACTTCAGGATACGGGAGCGCCCTCCTCCCCCTCGAAGGTCAGCAGCCAGACGTCGCCCTCGTCCGTCCGGCGTACCGTATAGAGGGTGCGGTCGTCGGGGCTCACGGTCACCGCGGTGAAGGCGGAGTTCGGCGGCGGCACGAGGAGCGGCCGCGGCGCCTTGCCGGCCAGGTCGCAGAGGAAGATCTTCCCCTCCCGGCGGTAGAGCAGCGTGCGGCCGTCGTGCAGGAAGATGGGGACGGCGCCGGCCGGGCCCACCTTCTCGTACTTGCCGGAGCCGAGGGAGAAGACCACGATGCTCGATTCCTCGAAGGTGCCGGCGAGGAGGCGGCCGTCCGGCGACCAGTCGGAGGCCGAGAAGACCTCGCGCGCGTCCGCCGGCGGCGGCAGCCGGCTGAGCCGCCGGCCGGGCGGCTGGGCCAGGTCGAGCAGCACCGCCGTCTCGGTGCCCAGGCTCGCCGCCAGGCGCCGGCCGTCCGGCGAGACGATGGGATTGTAGAGAGGCTCGCGGCTGCCGTGGGGGATCGGCTGCAGGCCGCTGGCGTCCGGACGGATCGTCCAGGCGCCGTAGCCGCCGCCGCGGTCGGAGTAGAAGAGGATGCGCGAGCCGTCGCTCCACCAGCGGGGCAGGCGGTCCTTGGCGCGGTCGTCGGTCAATTGCCGCAGGCCGCTGCCGTCCGGACGGATGACGAACAGGTCCTCCTGCGGCTGGTAGGTGTCGAAGGCGATCCAGGCGCCGTCGGGCGACACCGCCGCGGAGCGCACGGCCCGCGACCCTTGCGTCACCGGCGAGGCCTCGCCGCCGGCCTCGAGAGCGACCGGCTCGAGCGGCCGGCGCTCGAGGTTGGCCTTGTCCTCGTCGGAGGCGTAGACCATGCGGCGGCCGTCGCGCGACAGGCTCAGCAGCCCGATGGAGCCCGAGGACGACGTCACGGGCTCGGGCTCCCCCTGCGGCTTGCCGGAGTCTTCGTCGATCGCCACCTTCCAGATGTTCATGCTGCCGTTGCGGTCGCTGACGAAGTAGAGGGCCTGGCCGCCGGGAGCCCAGACGGGATTCCAGTTGACGTGCTCGTCCCGCGTCACCTGCACCGGCTCGCCGCCGGCCGCCGGGATCGTCCAGACGACGCGCGCGCCGCCGCTCGGCACCCCCCAGTAGGCGATGCGCTGGCCGTGGGGAGACCAGCTCGGCTGCACGGCGTCGGCGGCCCCGAGCTGGTGCGTGCGGCCGCTCGCCACGTCCACCATCCAGAGATGGCTGTCCTGCTTGCGCACCATGGGATTCTCGACGCCCTCGGTGGCGAAGACGATCGCGCGGCCGTCGGGCGACCAGGCGGGGTTGTAGCCGAAGCTCGTCAGGCGGCGCGCCGACTCCCCCGTCGCGCCCATGACGAAGAGGCCCCCTCCCTCGCGCTCCGAGCGGAAGGCGATCTGCTGCCCGTCGGGCGAGAACGCCGGCTGCGTGTCGTCCACCGGCGAGTCGCGGGTGAGATCGACCGGATTGCCGCCGCCGACGCGCTGCAGGTAGATGTCGGCGTTGCCGCCGGCGGACTTGACGTAAAGCAGGAAGGTGCCGTCCGGCGACAGGCTGGGAAACGACTCGCTCCCCTCCTGGTCGGTGAGGCGGGTGAAGCTCACGTTGGCCTGCGTCTTGGCCGCGCCGCGGCCGCCGCCGGAGACGTAGAGGGCCGCGGCCGCGAGCGCCACCACCAGGCCGAGGCCGGCGGCCCACATCCACGGCCGCACGCCGCCCCGCGCCGGCCGGCCGGGGGACGTCCGCACGGTGGTCGTCATCGTCTCGTTGCGCAGCGCCTTGAGCTCGTCGAGCGGCCCGTCGATCGACGGATAGCGGTCCGCCGGATCCTTCTGCAGCAGGCCCTCGACGAGGCGCGCCAGCTCGGGCGGCGCGTCGGGCCGCAGCTCGCGCAGCGGTTTCGGCTGCTCGTTGAGCAGGGCGTAGAGGACGGCGGACTCGTGCTCGCCGCGGAACGGCCGGCGGCCGGTCGCCATCTCGTAGATCACCACGCCCAGGGACCACAGGTCCGTGCGGTGGTCCACCTCGTCGCCCCGCGCCTGCTCGGGAGACATGTAGGCCGGCGTTCCCAGCGACGAGCCCGTGCGGGTGATCGCCGCCGATCCCGCCAGCTTGGCGAGGCCGAAATCGAGGATCTTCACCACGCCGTCGCCGGTGACCATGAGGTTGGCCGGCTTGATGTCGCGGTGCACGATGCCGCCGCGGTGGGCCTTGGCGAGACCGCGCGCGACCTGCAGCGCGATGTCCGTCGCCTCGTCGAGGTCCAGCGGCCCGCGCTCGATCTTCTTGCGCAGGATCTCGCCGTCGTAATGGGACATGGCGAGATAGAGCCGGCCGTCGTCGGTCTCCCCCACCTCGTGGATGGTGCAGATGTTGGGATGGTCGAGGCCGGAGGCCGTGCGCGCCTCCTGGAAGAAGCGGGCCTTCGACTCGGGATCGCGGGCCAGCTCGGGCGGCAGGACCTTGAGCGCCACGACGC
>DATBGJ010000216.1:0-9258 GCA_036558045.1 Thermoanaerobaculia bacterium | reverse complement strand
CCTCTAGCACATCCCCCTCTGTAGTCCAGTTCTCCAGGCCTTGGAAGTCTCCATGAAAACGACCACCAACCTCGGGATTTCGCTCATAAACTACAACTTTGTACCCGGCCTTAGCAACCGTGATCGCCGCAGCCAGTCCAGCCGGGCCTGCGCCTACGATTTCGAGAATTCTCGGGCTTTGCACCCACACTCCTCCACCGAACGAAACTTTGCCGGGCCAGCTATTCCAGTCCAATAGAGGACTCCAGCCTGTAGCCCTCGCCGCCTGCTCTTCATTGGACTATGGACTTACGTTAGCCGACCTTTCGCCTCTTTACAAGGTCCTATGCCCAATCTGCTATGCGCACTCTGTCCCCTCCTCTGATAGGCTAAAAACTAAAGATTGGTCCATCCATGCACCCCAACGCGCAGCGGGTCCAGGACGAGCTTAGGGCGCTCGGGACTTCCGGCGAGGTCGTCGAGCTGGCGGCCAGCACCCACACGTCGCAGGAAGCGGCGGCGGCCATCGGCACCAGCGTGGCGCAGATCGCGAAGAGCCTCGTCTTCCTGGCTGGAGAGACGCCGGTGGTGGTGATCGCCTCGGGCGTGAATCGCGTCTCCATGGCGAAGCTGGCGCAGGCCCTCGGACGCGCCGCGAGCCGGCCGGACGCGGAGACGGTGAAGCGCCTCACCGGCTTTCCGATCGGCGGCGTCGCGCCCGTGGGCCACGCCACCCGGCCGCGCATCCTCATCGATCGGGACCTCCTCCAGTACGAAGAGATCTGGGCCGCGGCCGGCACACCCCACGCCGTGTTCCGGACGACGCCGGAGGAGCTGGCGCGAATCACGGGCGCGGAGATTTCAGATCTGCGCGAAGAAGGCTGATCAGTGGGCGTGAGCCAACGCCTCGCGCAGGTGCTTCGCGACGCCCCGTAGATCCTCGACGAACAGGGCCCGCGCGGCGTCGCGCTCGGTCTCCGTGCGCATGCGCAGGATCGCCGAAGGGTGATAGGTGGCGGTGAGCCACGGAGCCCAGGGAGTCTCGAAGAACTTGCCGCGCTCGACGGTGATCTTGAACTTGGGGCCCATGAGGGACTGCGCGGCGGTGGCGCCCAGGCAGACGATGACCTGCGGCTTGATCAGCGCCAGCTCGGTCTCCAGCCACGGCCGGCAGGCCTTGACCTCGCCCATCGTTGGCTTCTCGTGCAGCCGCCGCTTGCCGCGGGGCTGCCACTTGAAGTGCTTGACGGCGTTGGTGACGAAGACCTCGTCGCGCGGAATGCCCGCCTCGACCAGGGCCTCGTCGAGCACGCGGCCGGACGGACCGACGAAGGGCTTGCCCGCGAGGTCCTCCTGATCCCCCGGCTGCTCGCCGATGAACAGGGCGGCGGCGTCCCGCGGCCCTACACCGAGGACCGCCTGGGTGGCGTTCTTGTAGAGATCGCAGGCCCGGCACCCCTGAGCGGCCTGCCAGAGCTTCGGGATGGTCGGCCGCTCGGGGATGAACTCGTAGGCTGAGGGGTGGAGGATCTTCGGCATCGGTTACGTCTCCCGATGCCGTTGGGTACAAGATACGTGCCTACCGCCCCCGCAGCGGCCCGGCCTTGGCCTTTAAAAGGATGTCCACCCGGCGGTTCTGCTGCCGGCCGGATTCCGTGGCGTTGCTCGCCACCGGATAACCCTCGCCCATGCCGACGGCGGCCACGCGGTCCGCGTCGACGCCGCGGCTCACCAGGTAGCCCTGGACGGAGCTCGCCCGCCGCTCGGAGAGCGCCTGGTTGTGCTCCTCGCTGCCGGTGGAGTCGGTGTGGCCCTGCACGACGACGGCGGTCTTGTCGTACTGGTCGATGACCTGGGACACGTCCTCGAGCGTCGAGCGGCCGCCCGAGTCGAGCGCGGCGGAATCGACGTCGAAGAGGACGTCCGACTCGAAGTGGACGAGCAGCGTGTCGTCGTCCACGCGTTCCACGGTGGTGCCGGGGATGTGGGCCAGCTTCTCCTGCTGGGCGTCCATGTAGGCGCCGATGCCGCCGCCGATCACCGCGCCGATGGCGGCGCCGGCGAGGATCTCGTCGGCCTCGCGCTTGCCCTTGATCACGGCCGCCGCCGCGCCGGCCGCGGCGCCGATGCCCGCGCCCTTGACGGTGCGGTCCCGCTTGGTGACCCGCTCTTCGCGCGGCGGCCGTTGCGCCGTGGACGCGCAGCCGGCGAACAGCGACAGGATCAACACGGAAGCCGTCAGGCCCCCGAAGGCTTTCTTGGTGTGCAGGTTGAGCATGCTCGTCTCCTTCCCGTTCGTCCGTGCGGACGTACCGTTCCCTCCTTCAATCAAGAGATGTGCCAGAAGGCTCACCTTGCCTCATAGGGCATGCCCTCCGAAGCCCTCACCACCCCTACCGGGGTGGTGAGGGCTTCGAAGAGAGAACCCGCTGTGCTACGTCTAGTGCCGGCAGCGCTTGCCGCGCCCGCCGTTCTGCACGTAGTAGGGCGCGTTGGAGAGGGGGCCGCTGAAGCGGAGGTTCTGGCCCCGGTAGGCACGGCCGTTGCCGTAGTAGGCGCGGCTGTTCCCGTAGTAGCCGCCGCGATAGCCGCGGGAGTACTGGGGATAGCCGTAATAGGCGTCGCGCTCGGCGCGCTCGCGCGCGCTCTTCTCCTGCTTATAGTCGCTGTAGGCGCCGACGCCGGCGCCGATGACGCCGCCGAGCGCCGCTCCCTTGAGGATCTCACGGCCGGCGGTGCGGCCGCGCACGATCTGGGTGACGGTACCGATCGCGGCTCCCGCCACGGCGCCCTTCAACGTGCGGTCCGAGCCGTGCGTGCTGCGGGCCTCGGCCGCCATCGCGCCGCAGACCAGGAAGGTCATCAGGCAGAGGGCGATGAGCGCTTGTCGTCTTACTTTGCTGAACATCTCTCGTCTCCTTTCAGACGTCTGTTTCCCACGATGGGAAAACTCGCTAGCCCTGACGCAGCGGGCCGGACCTGGCCTTGAGCAGGACGTCCACCCGGCGGTTCCTCTGGCGCCCGGAAGCGCTGGAGTTGCTCGCCACCGGGGCGCTCTCGCCGAAGCCGAGCGCGGTCATGCGACCGGCGTCGACGCCGCGGTTCGTCAGATAGTTTTCAACCGCCCGGGCACGGCGCTCGGACAGCTCCTGGTTGGACTCGTCGTCGCCCAGCGCATCGGTGTGGCCCTGGATGACGACCGCCGTCTTGCGGTAGTCGTTGATGACGTCGGCCACCTGCTCGAGCGTGGCGCGGCCCCCGGGATCGAGGCTGGCCGAGCCCGAGTCGAAGAGGACGTCGGAGTTGAAGTGGACCAGCAGCGTGTCGTCGCTCAGCCGCTCGACACGGGTGCCGGAAATGTGCGCGAGCCGTTCCTGCTGGCGATCCATATAGGCGCCGAGGGCGCCGCCGACCACGCCGCCGATGGCCGCGCCGGCCAGGATCTCGTCCGCCTGCCGCTTGCCTTTGACGTACGCGCCGGCCGCGCCGATGGCGGCGCCGATGCCCGCTCCCTTCCACGCCCGGTCGCGCTTGGTGTAGCGCTGCGCCTCGGCCGCCGGGCCCGCCAGCAGGGCCGCGATCACGAAGAGGGCTGTAAATAGCTGGTGCCGTTTCATGGTGAACATCTCCGCGGACCTCCTAGTACAAGGGCTATGCCACGGATGCTTATAGCAGGCGGTGCATAGAAATAAACCCCTTGAAAAGAGCCATTTATGAGAGTTTTATGGGCGTCTGGGCAGGGCTGTCCCGGGTGTCCTTGAAGTCCTTTTCGTCCTTTCCAGAGGACGGCCCTTCGGACGATCACGGACGTGCATCGGTTTTGCTAGCATCGCTCCCGGGAGGTGCTGAATGGGCTTGCTCGATTCGCTGTCACGGTGGCCGGTGCTGCGGCAGCTCCGCAACGGCGATCTCAAAGCCCTCGGCGAGACCGCCCGCTCGCCGCGCAGCGAAGCGCTGCAGCCGCGCACCGAGACGGCGGACCGGGTGGTGCGGTCCGTCTGCCCCTATTGCGCCGTGGGGTGCGGCCAGCTCGTCTTCGTCAAGGACGAGAAGATCACCGACATCGAGGGCGATCCCGACTCCCCCATCTCCCGCGGCTGCCTGTGCCCCAAGGGCGCGGCCACCTTCCAGCTCGTCACCGGCTCGCATCGGGTGAAGCAGGTGCTGCACCGTAAACCGTTCGCCACCGAGTGGGAGGCGGTGCCTCTCGACTGGGCGATGGACCGGGTGGCGGAGCTGGTGCGCGGGACGCGCGAGGAGACCTGGGAGGAGAAGACCGCGGAAGGCCACGCCGTGAACCGCACGCTGGGCATCGCCCATCTCGGCGGCGCGACGCTGGACAACGAGGAAAACTACCTCATCAAGAAGCTGTTCACGGCGCTCGGCATCGTCCAGATCGAGAACCAGGCCCGCATATGACATAGCTCCACGGTCCCCAGTCTGGGGACCTCCTTCGGCCGCGGCGGCGCCACGACCTTCCAGCAGGACCTGCAGAACGCGGACTGCATCGTCATCCAGGGCTCGAACATGGCCGAATGCCACCCGGTGGGCTTCCGCTGGGTGATGGAGGCGAAGAACCGCGGCGCGACGATCGTCCACGTCGATCCGCGCTTCACCCGCACCAGCGCCGTGGCAGACCTGCACGTGCCCATCCGCGCCGGCAGCGACATCGCCTTCCTGGGCGGCATCGTGCGCTACGCCATCGAGAACGAGCGCTACTTCCTCGACTACCTCCTCCACTACACGAACGCTCCCGCCCTCATCAAGGAGGGCTTCCAGGACACCGAGGACCTCGACGGCCTGTTCTCCGGCTGGGACGCGGAGAACGGCCAGTACGATCCCTCCTCCTGGGGCTATGAAGGCGCGGACGTCGGACCGGCGGCGGGCCAGCGCGAGCACTTCACGGGCGAGCCGCACTCGGAGCGCGGCACGCAGAAGGGGGCCGAGCGCTTCGACTTCACGCTCCAGCACCCGCGCTGCGTCTTCCAGATCCTGAAGCGCCACTTCTCGCGCTACACGCCGGAGGCGGTGGAGGAGATCTGCGGCGTGCCGCGCGCCCTCTTCCTCAAGGTGGCGGAGGCGGTGTGCGCCAATTCCGGCCGCGAACGCACGACGGCCTTCTGCTACGCCGTGGGCTGGACGCAGCACTCGATCGGCGTGCAGTACATCCGCACGGCGGCCATCCTGCAGCTCCTGCTGGGCAACATCGGCCGGCCGGGCGGCGGCATCATGGCGTTGCGCGGCCACGCTTCGATCCAGGGCTCGACGGACATCCCGACGCTCTACAACATCCTGCCCGGCTACCTGCCGATGCCGAAGGACAAGCACGACACGAGCTTCGAGAAGTACCTGAAGCTCAACGGCTCGACGTCCGGATGGTGGAGCGAGTTCCCGAAGTACATCGTCTCGCTGCTCAAGGCGTGGTTCGGCGACGCGGCGACGCAGGAGAACGGCTGGCTGTTCGACACGCTGCCCCGCCTCTCCGGGGACCACTCGCACATGACGACCGTCGGCGCCATGGCCGACGGCGCCGTCAAGGGCTATTTCCTCATGGGCGAGAACCCCACGGTCGGCTCGATGCACGGCGCCCTGCACCGCGCCGCACAGCGCCGGCTCGACTGGCTGGTGGTGCGCGACTTCGCGGTGACGGAGTCGGCGGACTTCTGGCGCGACGCGCCGGAGATCGAGCGCGGCGAGGTGCGGCCCGAGGAGATCGGCACCGAGGTCTTCTTCTTTCCCTGCGCCGCCCACACCGAGAAGGACGGCGCCTTCACCAACACCCAGCGGCTCCTGCAATGGCACCACAAGGCCGTGGAGCCTCCTGGCGACTGCCGGAGCGAGCTGCACTTCATCTACCACCTCGGCCGGCGGCTGAAGGAGCTCTACAAGGGCTCCAGCCAGGCGAAGGACCGCGGTCTCCTCTCGCTGACCTGGGACTATCCGGTCGAAGGAGAGAGCGAGGAGCCCTCGGCCGAAGCGGTGCTCGCCGAGATCAACGGCTACCGGATGGCCGACCGCGCGCCGGTCGGCGGCTTCGCCGAGCTCAAGGACGACGGCTCGACGGCGTGCGGCTGCTGGATCTACTCGGGGAGCTACAAGGAAGGAGCCAACCAGCCGGCGCGGCGCAAGCCCGCGGACGCGCAGTCCTGGGTGGCGCCCGAATGGGGCTGGGCCTGGCCCGCCAATCGGCGCCTGCTCTACAACCGCGCCTCGGCGGACCCCGAGGGGAAGCCGTGGTCCGAGCGCAAGCGCTACGTCTGGTGGGACGAGGAGAAGCGGCGCTGGACCGGGCACGACGTGCCGGACTTCATCGCCGACCGGCCGCCTTCGTACCGTCCAGGGGAGGACGCCAAAGGCACGGCGACCATCGCCGGGGACACTCCCTTCATCATGCAGGCGGACGGCCGCGGCTGGATCTTCGCGCCCAACGGCCTCCTCGACGGGCCGCTGCCCACGCACTACGAGCCGCAGGAGGGGATCGTCAGGAACCCGCTCTACGGCCAGCAGTGCAATCCCGGCCGCATCGAATGGAAACGCAAGGACAACCCCTACCACCGCGCCTGGGACGATCCGCGCTTCCCCCACGTCATCACCACCTACCGCCTGACGGAGCACCACACGGCGGGAGCGATGACGCGCTGGCTCTCCTGGCTCTCGGAGCTGCAGCCGGAGATGTTCTGCGAGGTGTCGCCGGAGCTGGCGCGGGAGAAGGGCCTCACCAACGGCGGCTGGGCCACCATCACCACGGCGCGGGCCGAGATCGAGGCGCGGGTGCTGGTGACGGAGCGCATCCCGCCGCTGCGCATCAAGGGGCGCGTCATCCATCAGATCGGCCTGCCCTATCACTGGGGATCGAAGGGGCGCGCCCGCGGCGACGCCGCCAACGAGCTGATCTCCTTCGCGGCGGATCCCAACGTGTCGATCCAGGAATCCAAGGCCCTGACCGGCAACATCGAAGCCGGACGGCGAAGCCGCGGCCGGCGGGTGGTGACGAGCGGACCGCTGGTGCCGCGGCTCGGCGAAGGCGGCAAGGAACGAGATCTGCCCGGGGTGCGGGAGAAGGACTGAGATGGCGGTCGGCTTCTTCACCGATACGACGCTGTGCATCGGCTGCAAGGCCTGCGAGGTGGCCTGCAAGGAGTGGAACCAGCTCCCGGACGACGGCCTCCTGTTCACCGGCATGTCGTACGACAACACCGCCTCGCTGGGGGCCGCCACCTGGCGCCACGTCTCCTTCATCGAGCGGCCGGTGCCGCTGACCGGCCAGGAGACGGGGCTCGGCAACTTCTCCTGGCTGCTGATGTCGGACGTCTGCAAGCACTGCCAGCGGGCGGGCTGCCTGGAGGCCTGTCCGACGGGCGCCATCATCCGCACCGAGTTCGACTCGGTCTACGTGCAGCCGGATATCTGCAACGGCTGCGGCTACTGCGTCGTCGCCTGCCCCTTTGGGGTGATCGACCGGCGGGAGGACGACGGCCGGGCCTGGAAGTGCACCCTCTGCTACGACCGGCTGAAGGGCGGCATGGAGCCGGCCTGCGCCAAGGCCTGCCCGACGGATTCGATCCTCTTCGGCGAGCTCGACGAGCTCAGAGAACGGGCGCAGGATCGCCTGGAGCGGTTGCACCGGCACGGCATGAGCGAGGCCTACCTCTACGGCGAGGACGCGGCCGGCCAGCCGGGCACCGAGGGGCTCAACGCCTTCTTTTTGCTGGTGGACCGGCCGGAGGTCTACAACCTGCCGCCCGAGCCGGTGGTGCCGACGAAGACGGTGAGAGCGGCGTGGGGGTCGATGGGTTGGGCCGTGCTGGGGATGGCAGCGGCGGCCTTCGGAGCCGTCCTCTCGGTTCGGCCCTCACCTCCCCGGCCCTCCTCTCCCCGAGGGAGAGGAGGGAGAAAGACAAGAAAGAATCGAGATGTTTTTCCCCTCTCTCCCTCGGGGAGAGAGGGGTCAGGGGAGTGAGGGCCGCATGGGCAGGCGGGCTATTCAAGGAATGACCCCATGAGCGACGACGGCCGCCACATCGCGCCGGACCTCGGCCTGCTCGCCGGCGAGGGCTCGCAACAGCGGATCGACACCACCGGCGAGGCGTTCCCGTCGAAGACCTTCGTCTGGCGCGATCTCCCCTCCCACTCGTTCCAGGAGGACCCGACCTACTACGAGCGGCCGGTGCTCAAGGAGCCGGTGTGGATCTGGGCCGTCCCGGTCTACTTCTACGTCGGCGGCACGGCCGGCGCCGCGGCGGTGCTGGGCGCGGCGGCCCAGGCGCTGGACGGCGACGAGTTGCGCGGCTTGGTGAAGGCCTGCCGCTGGGCGGCCGCCCTTGGGGGTGCCGCGGGCTCGGCGCTGCTGGTCCACGACCTCGGCCGGCCGGAGCGCTTCCTCCACATGCTGCGGGTCTTTCGTCCGACCTCGCCGATGAGCGTCGGCTCGTGGGTGCTGGCCGGCGCCGCCACGGCCGCCATGGGCTCGGCCCTGCTGGCCGAGCGGAACGGAATTCTCGGCCGCCTCGGCGACACCGCGGCCTACGCGGCGGCCCTCCTCGGCATGCCGCTCTCCGGCTACACGGCGGTGCTCCTCGGCAATACAGCCGTGCCGGTGTGGCGGCAGGCGCGGCGGAGCCTGCCGCCCCTCTTCATCGGCACCTCGGTCTCGGGCCTGGCGTCGCTCTTCGGCCTGCTGCCCGTGGATCTCGCGCCGCGCGAGGAGAAGATCGTCGAGCGCTTCGGCATCGCCGGCAAGGTGGCGGACCTCGCCGCCATGACGGCCGTCGAGCGCGAGGCGGACCAGGTCGAGCCGGTGGGCCGGCCTCTCCGCGAAGGTTTCCCGGGCGCGCTGTGGAGCGCCGCCAAGGCGATGACCGCGGCGAGCCTCGCCCTCGCGCTGCTGCCCGGCCGCTCGCGGGCGAAGCGGCTCGCGGGCGGCGTGCTCGGCACCGCCGGCGCCTTGGCGCTGCGCTTCGCCGTCTTCCACGCCGGCAAGGCCTCGGCCCGGGACCCGCGCGCCACCTTCCGGCAGCAGCGATAGGAGCTCCTCAGGCGCGGTTTCTTTCCGCGTCACTTCCTTGTCACGGTTTCACGTCAACCGTACACCTTATCCTTCAAAGACGTATTCCATTGAAGGCCGTTGGAGGTCATAACTTTGCGAGCTTCAGCTCGCGCGGAGAGGAGAGAACGTCATGACCCGCATTTCCCGCTTGAGCCTGGTCCTCGTCACCCTATCGATCCTCGTCCTGACTTCGGCGCCGCTCGCGAGCGCCCGCCCCATGGCAACATCTCAGG
>DATBGJ010000215.1:0-3030 GCA_036558045.1 Thermoanaerobaculia bacterium | reverse complement strand
GAACACGATGCGGCTCAACTTTTCTTACTCGCGGCCGGAGGTCATCGAGGAAGGGATCCGCCGGCTGGGTGCCACGGTCGCCCGCCACCTGAGCTCCTGACGGAAGAGAGGAGCCGGCGCGTCTCGCCGCGCGCAACGAAGGCCGCTTCCCGCGAGAGGGCGCGCTGTCGCTGGCCGGCAACGAGGCGTGATCCTTTGACAGCGCAGAACCTCCCCCCTCGCCGGGGTAGCTGCCGCGGCGGAATGTCCCCACTCCACGGCGTGCCGCGCCATACCTTGCGGGGTGTCCCGCGCCAGCCGCCGCTGTGGGAAAAAGGGGGCGTGACAGACAAACCGTTTCGCGGAGGAACGATCATGTCCAGACCTCTGAAGACCATCGTCATCGCCACCTCGCTCACCGACGCCAGCGACGGCGTCGTGCGGACCGGCACCACTCTCGCGCGGGCAACCGGGGCCTCGCCATGGCTCGTCCACGCCTATCTTCCCTACCTTCCTCTCGCTTTTCCGTCCGGGGGAGGCGTCGACGCCCAGTGGACCGAGGAGCAAGTGAAGGCTTTGCAGGGGCAGATCGCCGAGCAGGCCCGGCGGACGGGACTCTCCGCGCTGCCGGGCTTCAATCCCGGCCAAGGCCGGCTGATCGCCGGCTCGGCGCATCGGGAGATCGCGGAGCTCGCCCGCCGCGTCCAGGCCGACCTCATCGTCGTGGGCGCCACGGACGCGGGCCGTGGGATCCTCGGCTCAACCGCCGAGAGGCTGATCCGCAAGGCGCCCTGCCCGGTGCTCGCGATCCGGTCCGAGGACGTGTTTCCGCCCAACCGGGTGGAGATCCCCGTGGATCTCTCGCCGATCTCGGCGAACGTCCTCTCTCAGGGCCTGGATTTCCTGGCCAAGCTCAAGGTCCCGCTCACCGAGATGGAGGCGCTCTTCGTCCTCAATCCCTTCGAAGTGGCGGGCTCGCTCCAGTTCACCCCGGAGCAGATCCAGCGCTTCGCCGGCGAGGAGCTGCGCCGCTTCCTGGCGGCAAACCTCATCGAGAGCGCGCGTCCGCGGGCGGTGCAGGTGCGCACCGGCTACCCGTGCGAGGAGATCCTCGCCAGGATCGCGGAGAGACAGGCCGATCTCGCCGTGCTCGGCACCCATGGGCGCGGCGGCTTCGAGCGCCTCATGATCGGCAGCGTCGCCGCCGAGGTGCTGCGGAGCGCAACCTGCAACCTGCTCGTCATCCCGCCGGAAGCGAGCGCAGCGCAGGACACCGCAACGGAACGCACGGAAGAGAAGGTGGGCGCCGACTGGGGCTACGTCTCGGACGAGGCTCCTGTCGCCGCCGTGAAGGCCTCCCCGTCAGAATTACCGAGCGAATACTGGTTCGGGTAGAGCTGAACCCTAACGAAACGAGGAGGAAGCCATGACCATCGAGAACGATTCGACTCCCCAGGCACGTTCTCACCGCCCGGTCCGCACCGTGCTGATCGGCACCTCGCTCGGTGAAGAGAGCGACCAGGTCGTGCGGGCGGGGCTTGCCGTGGCCCGTGCGGCGGGCGCGCAGATCTATCTCGTCCATGCGTTGGAGCCGCTGCTCGCCGGCTTCGAGGTGGGAGCGGGACCCGATCTACAACAGGAGCAGATCGACCGCCGGGAGCAGGAGCTGAGCCGGCAGGTGCGGCGGCTCGGCGTCGACGTGCTCGATCTGGCTGATACAGCGGTACGGGCTGGAGCCCCGCACCGGGTCATCGCCGACACCGCGCAGAAAATCGGCGCCGATCTGATCGTCGTCGGCGCCACCGGGTCCGGGCCGTTCGCCGCCGAGCTGCTGGGCTCGACCGCGGACCGGGTGCTGCGGAAGGCTCTCTGCCCCGTGCTCGTCGTACGCGACGGGCTGCAGGTGCCGCCCCGCAAGGTGCTCGCTCCCGTGGACCTTTCGGCGCTCTCGGGCGACGCCTTCCGCTGCGGGCTCGACGTCCTCGCCCAGATCGCGGGCAGCGGCGAGATCCAGGTGCGGGCGGTCTACGCCCTGAGCTTCATGGACATTCTCACGGCCCGGCAGGAGGCCGGGGGAGCGTCCCTCGAGCAGGCCGAGCCCGACGCCGCCGCGGAGCTGCGGCAGTTTGTCCGCGCGAACCGCCCCGAGGCGCCCTTCGGCGTGGAGACCACGATCCTGCCCGGCGAGGCCCGCGTGGAGATCCTCCACCAGCTGGAGGAATACCCGGCCGACCTGCTGATCCTGGGCACCCACGGCCGCGGCGGCATGGACCGGCTGATGCTGGGGAGCGTGGCCTCGACGGTGGCGCGCAAGGCTCCTTGCAGCGTGCTCGTGGTGCCGCCGGAAGCCGCGCTGGCGGAGGGCATCGCCGAAGCGGTCACCACCCAGACGATGCCCGCCTGGCATCGCGAACCGGCTCACGCCGTTTGACCACGGAGGATTCCATCATGCTCGAGCTGAACACAGGTTCCCGCGACCGCTCCTGGCTGCCGAGCCTCGATCTCCATGAAGAGGACGGCGAGCTGGTCCTTCACGCCGACCTGAGGGATTTCGACGACGAGAACGTGGAGGTCTCGCTCGACGGCGGCGATCTGATCGTGCAGGCGGCGGGCGATTCCAGCCGCCTGCCCCTGCCCTTCGCACTCCTGAGCGTGCCGGCGGTCAGCCGGCCCGGCTGCGAAGTCCTGGAGGTCCGCATCCCGATCCCGGAGATGTGAGCGTGGCGGTCTCGCTCCCCCGGCCGGGCCGCTGGCTCGCGGCGATCGCGCTCTCCGGCATCCTCGCCGGAGGGCTGGTCCGGCTCGCGGGGGCCGGGGGCGCCGCCGAGGTCCTCTGGGCCCTCACCACCCTTGTGGTCCTCTCTCCGCTGGCGGTCGCCGTCGCCGCCGATCTGCGCCGCGGCGAGCTCGGAGTGGACCTCATCGCCCTGCTGGCGATGGTGGGGTCGCTCGCGCTCGGCGAGCACCTGGCCGGCGCCGTGATCGCTCTGATGCTCTCCGGCGGCCAGGCGCTCGAGGCCTTCGCCGGCGCCCGCGCCCGGCGCGAGCTCA
>DATBGJ010000214.1:0-1983 GCA_036558045.1 Thermoanaerobaculia bacterium | reverse complement strand
ACCGCAACCTGCGCTCGTTCGAGCTCAAGGAGGGGCGGCCCGACGAGGTCTGGCCGGCGTTCCAGCGCGGCGGCGCCGTGCTCGTCTCCGAGCCGTTCGCCTACCGCACCGGCACCCGGCGCGGCGGCACGGTCCGCCTGCGGACGGCGCGAGGAGACCGGGCCTTCCCGGTCGCGGGCGTCTATTACGACTACGTCTCGGACCGCGGCATCGTCTTGATGAGCCGCGCGACCTACCTGCGCGATTGGAACGATCCCAGCCTCTCCGGCTTCTCGCTCGACCTCGCGCCGGGAGCCGATCCGGACCGCTTCGTGGAGGGCCTGCGGCGCACGATCGGCTCCGACCGGGCGCTGTCGATCCAATCCAACCGTTCGCTCAAGCGGCTGTCGCTGGCGATCTTCGACCGCACCTTCCTGATCACCGGCGTGCTCCGCCTGCTGGCCGGCCTCGTCGCCTTCATCGGCGTCCTCTCCTCGCTGATGGCGCTGCAGCTCGAGCGCTCCCGCGAGCTGGGCGTGCTGCGGGCCAACGGCCTCACCCCGGGACAGGTCTGGCAACTGATGACGTCGCAGACCGGCCTGATGGGCTTCGCCGCGGGACTCCTCTCGCTGCCGGTGGGCCTGGCCCTCGCGGCGATCATGATCTACATCGTCAACCGGCGCTCCTTCGGCTGGACGATCCGCATGGAAGTCTCCCCCGGCGTGCTCCTCCAGGCCCTGCTGCTCGCCCTCGCCGCGGCCCTGCTCGCCGGCCTCTACCCAGCCTACAAAATGGCGCGGACCCCGCCGGCGGTGGCGCTGCGGGAGGAGTAGCGATGCGGCGCCTCCTGCCTGTCCTCGCGCTTCTGACGCTGGCCATCGCGACGATGGTGTACCTGTTCGCTCGGCCCGAACCTTCCTTCTCCCCTCGCGCCTCCCTCTCCGTCGCCGGAGCGCTGCGCGCCGCCAACGACGAAGGCTACGCGAAGGCCCTTCAGCCGCGGGTCTTCCAATTTCCGGCCGACCATGGCCCGCACCCGGAGTTCCGCACGGAGTGGTGGTACTTCACGGGCAATCTGGCGACCCAGGAGGAGCGGCGTTTCGGTTTCCAGCTCACCTTTTTCCGTTCCGCCCTCGCGCCGTCGATGCCGGAGCGGAAATCCGCCTGGGCCACGCGGCAAGCCTGGCTCGCGCACTTCACCGTCAGCGATATCGCTGGCGGTACGTTCCATTCCTTCGAGCGCTGGAGCCGCGGCGCGCTCGGCCTCGCGGGTGCTCGGGCGGAGCCTTTCCGGGTCTGGGTCAAAGATTGGACGGCTACGTCGGATCGGACCTATCCCGTGCGCCTCAACGCCGCGGCGGACAATGTATCGATCGATCTCCTTCTCCAACAGGGCAAGCCGCCGGTGCTCCAGGGCGAGCGCGGCCTCAGCCGCAAGAGCGCCGAGCCGGGCAACGCCTCCTATTACTACTCCCTCACCCGCATGCCCGCCTCGGGTACGGTCAGCGTCGAAGGCGAGCGCTTCTCCGTGACCGGCCTCGCCTGGATGGACCGCGAGTGGAGCACCAGCTCCCTCGGCAAGGACCAGGTGGGCTGGGACTGGTTCTCCCTCCAGCTCTCCGACGGTTGGGACCTCATGCTCTACCGGCTGCGGCGCAAGGACGGCACCGCCGATCCGGTGAGCAGCGGCACCCTGATCGATCCTCGGGGTGGAAGCCGCGCCTTGAATCTCTCAGACTTCCAGATCCTTCCTTCCGGAGAGTGGCGCAGCCCGAGGAGCGGCGCCCGGTATCCCGCGCGTTGGCGGCTGCGCATCCCGCGAGAGGATCTCGATCTGCAGGTGCGGCCCCTGCTGGCCGATCAGGAGCTGGATGTCTCGTTCCGTTACTGGGAGGGAGCTGTCAGCCTCGAAGGTACCCACCACGGCCGACCCATCCAAGGCCACGGTTACGTCGAGCTGACGGGCTACGCGGCAGGATCTCTCCGGTAAGAACACCCACCTAC
>DATBGJ010000213.1:0-6397 GCA_036558045.1 Thermoanaerobaculia bacterium | reverse complement strand
CTTCGCCTTCTTCGCGGGCTTCTCGGCCGGCTCGGCGAGATCCTTCTCGGTGATGCCTTCGGCTTCCTCCTCGTTCTCGATCTCGCCGCCGGCCATCAGCGGCGCGGCGGCGAGCACGGCCCGGCGCATCCCCGCGTAGGTGCCGCAGCGGCAGAAGTTGCCGGAGAGGCCATGATGGACGTCCGCCAGCTTGGGATTGGGATTGCGGTCGAGCAAGGCCTTGGCGGCCATCACGAAGCCGGGCGTGCAGAAGCCGCACTGCTGCGCGTCGTTCTCGACGAAGGCGGCCTGCAGGGGATGGAGGTCCTCCGGCGGGCCGAGCCCTTCGACGGTGAGGATGGGCTGGCGCTGCACGTCGACGGCGAGCAGGCTGCAGGCGTACACGGCCTTGCCGTCGAGCAGCACGGTGCAGGCGCCGCAGGTGCCGCGGTCGCAGACGCGCTTGGCGCCGGTCAGCTCCAGGTGGTCGCGCAGGGCGTCGAGCAGCGTCGTCCGCGGCTCGAGCATGAGGTCGTGCGACTTGTTGTTGATGCGCAGCCGGACGGGGACCTCGCCCGGTCCCCAGATCTCGACGCCGGCCTCGGTGCGGGGCGCGTTCTTCGCGGCCTCCGCGATCTCCCGCGCCAGGAATCCCGCCGAGCCGAGGGCGCCTACCGCCGCGCCGCCGCGCAGGAAGGCGCGCCGGGAGATGCCGGCCGGGGGATCGTCGCGTTCGCCATCCTTGGCCATTCCGATCCTCCTTCGGGCCTTGAAAATTACCACAGCCTGAAGGAGGGGCTGTAAAGGGGGTGTAAAAAGAGGCCCGGCAGCCGCATCTATAATGGCTGGGCTTCATCGAGGGAAGATTCTCGTGCTACAACGTCTCCGCGACCGCAAAGAGTGGAAATTCTTCGCCGTCCTGCCGCGGGCGGATCGCACTCTCGCGCTCCTTTGGTGGGCGCTGCTCGTGCTGCGCGGTTTGCTGCCCGCCGTCTTCGCCATCGCCATGGGCTTTTTGGTGCGTGGCGTGCAGCGCGGCGAGAGCCTGACCGGTCCGCTGGTGCTGGCAGGCGCCGTGTTCGTGCTGCTGCAGGTGCTGGCGCCGATCCATCAATCGGTGAGCGTGAACCTCGGCGACCGCACGGCGGCGTGGCTCTACGACCGGCTCACCGAAGCGTGCGTGCGGCCTCCCGGCATGGGCCATCTGGAGGACGAGCAGCTCACCGGCGATCTCACGGTGGCGCGCGATTTCGATCTCGGCATGACGGGGCCTCCCCTCTCGATCTCGATGGACTTCATCGCCGGCGGCCTGGTCGAGTTGCTGGGCGGCCTCGCCTCGGCGGTCGTGCTCGCGTGGTTCCACTGGTGGGCTCCCATCCTGCTCGCCGGCGCCTGGCTGGCCACGCACTGGCTGCTGCGCGAGAGCGGCGTCTGGTTCGACCGCAGGACGCCGGAGGTGCGCGCCGCGCAGCGCGACGCCGACTACGCCTACCGCCTCGCCGTCGATCCACCCGCCGCGAAAGAGCTGCGGTTGTTCACCCTCGCCGACTGGGTCCTCGACCGCTTCATCGCGCGCCGCACCCGCCTGCACGAGCTGCAATATAAAGCCACCCGCCTGCGTGAAAAGCCGGTCGTGTGGAGCCTGCTGCTGGTCGTCGGCGCCAACCTCCTCGTGTTCTGGGCGCTCGCCGCCGAGGCGGCGAGCGGCCGCCTGGACCTCGGCTGGGCCGTGGTCTTCGCCCAGTGCGCGCTGGGCACCGCGATGATCGGCTTCGGCGGCTTCAACTGGGCGCTCGACGGCGCCTCCGCTCCGGTGGCCGCGGTGCTGCGCCTGGAGCCCGCCATGCGCGAGGCCGGCGCGCTCCCCTCGGGCGGCCGCGGCGCCGAAGGCTTGCCTGCGACCGAGATCCGCTTCCGCGACGTGACCTTCGCCTATCCTGGCGGCGAAGCGGTGTTGAAGGGATTCAACCTTACGATCCCCGCCGGCTCGTCGCTGGCCATCGTGGGGCGCAACGGCGCGGGCAAGACGACGCTCGCCAAGCTCCTCTGCCGGCTATACGATCCGCAGTCCGGCTCGATCGAGGCGGACGGCGTGGACATCCGCAGCTTCGATCTGGAGAGCTGGCGGTCGCGCGTCGCCGCCGTGTTCCAGGACTTCATCCGCTTCGAGCTGCCGCTGCGCGACAACGTCGCTCCCGCGGGCGCGCCGGACGACGCCGTGCGCGCCGCGCTGGCCAAGGCGGGCGCCGCAGGGCTGGCCGAGCTCGACACCGTGCTCGCGCGCGGCTACGAAGGCGGCACGGACCTCTCGGGCGGCCAGTGGCAGCGCGTGGCGCTCGCCCGCGCGCTGTGCGCCGTCGAGCGCGGCGCCGGCCTCGTGCTGCTCGACGAGCCCACGGCGCAGCTCGACGTGCGCGGCGAGGCGGAGATCTTCGACCGCATCCTCGCCGCCACCCGCCGCTGCACGACGATCCTCGTCTCGCACCGCTTCTCCACCGTCCGCCACGCCGACCGCATCTGCGTGCTGGAGGACGGCAAGGTCATCGAGCTCGGCACGCACGACGAGCTGATGGCGCTGGGCGGGCGCTACCGCACCATGTTCGATCTGCAGGCACAGCGGTTCAACGCGACGGAAGACGAGGAGGGCGTGGCCTATGAAGTCCTCGCGTGACGCCGGCGGCGCCGCACGCCCGCTCGACGAGCTGCCGCCCGGGCTCGCGTCGATGTGGCGGCTGTGCAAGCTCGGCTACCGCCACGAGCCGCGGTTGCTGCTCGCCGCCTTCGTGCTCTCCCTGCTCGCGGCGCTGCCGGACGCGCTGCTCGCCCTCTGGCTGCTGCTCCTCGGCAACGGCGTGCTCCGGCACGACCGCACGCAGGTGGTGGCCGCGGCGATCGGCCTCGGCGTCTCGTCCGCCGGCACGTGGTTCCTGCGCACCGTCAGCACGCGCGTGCAGCGGCGCTTCCGCGACAAGGTCACCATCGCGCTCGAATCCCACGTCGCCCGGCTGCAGGCCTCGGTGGCCACGATCGCGCACCAGGAGCGCCCCGACTACCTCGACCGGCTCGCCATGCTGCGCGACCAGATCTTCGTGCTCGATCACATGTACATGGCGGTGTTCTCGATGTGCGGCTGGATCCTGCGCCTCGGCGTCACCATCGCGTTGCTCGTCTCCATCCATCCGGCGCTGATCCTGCTCGCCGTCTTCGCCCTGCCCACCGTGTGGACCTCGACGTGGCGGCCCGCCGTCGAGCGCCAGGCGCAGGAGCGCGGCACCCAGGCCGGCCGTCTCGCCCGCCATCTCTTCACCCTCGCCACCACCGCCGCGCCCGGCAAGGAGGTGCGCGTCACCGGCATCGGCCCGCGCCTGGTGCGCGAACGGCGCGGCGCCTGGGACTCGTGGTACGCCGCGGTGTCGCGGGCGCGCTGGGGCTCGGCCTTCTGGCACACGCTGGCATGGACCGTCTTCGGCCTCGCATACGCCGGCGCCATCGTCTTCGTGGCGGTCGGATTGCGGGCGCCGGCCGGCGCGGTGCTGCTCGTCCTCGCCGCCGGCGGCCGCCTCTCGGCATACATCGGCGCCACGGTCGGCGAGCTCGGGTTCCTGCGCGGCTTCTGGATGGACGGCGCCCGGCGCCTCGCCTGGCTGGAGGATTACGCCGCCTCCTTCGCGGCCACGGCCGATCGGCCCGTGCCCTCGCGGCTGACACAAGGCATACGCCTCGAAAAGGTTTCTTTTGCGTATCCCGGCACCGAGCGCCTCGTGCTCCAGGACGTCTCGGTGGAGCTGCCCGCCGGCAACGTCGTCGCCGTGGTGGGCGAGAACGGCGCCGGCAAGACGACGCTCGTCAAGCTGCTCGCCAAGCTCTACGAGCCGACCGCGGGCGCCATCTACGTCGACGGCGTGCCGCTCGCCCGCATGCCGGCCGCGGCGTGGCGCGAGCGTCTCGCCGGCGCTTTTCAGGATTTCTTCCGCTTCGAGCTGCGCGCCCGCCAGAGCGTCGGCGTCGGCGACGTGCCGCGCCTGGACGACGATCCGGCGGTCGCCGCCGCCGTCGCGCGCGCCGGCGCGGACGACGTCGTGCGCCAGCTCGCCGCCGGCCTCGACACGCAGCTCGGCCCCACGTGGCCGCAGGGCGTCGAGGTGTCGTTCGGCCAGTGGCAGAAGATCGCCCTGGCGCGCGGCTTCATGCGCGACGAGCCGCTGCTGCTGGTGCTCGACGAGCCCACCGCCGCCCTCGACGCCGAGACGGAGCACGCCCTCTTCGAGCGCTACGCCGCCGCCGCGCGCAACGGCAACGGCCGCATCACCCTCCTCGTCTCGCACCGCTTCAGCACGGTGCGCATGGCGAACCTCATCGTCGTGCTCGACGGCGCGCGCGTCGTCGAGGTCGGCTCGCACGAGGAGCTGATGGCCAAGGGCGGCCCGTACGCGGAGCTGTACGGCATCCAGGCCGCCGCCTACCGAACGTGACTATGCCAGCAGCGGCTGGTACTGGGGGTGGCGGTCGATGTAGAGGCGGACGAACCAGCAGGAGGCGGTGACCTTCAAGCCGCGCGCGAGCACGTCGGCGAGCGCCTGGCGGACGAGCTCGTCGGCGATGCCCTTGCCGCGCAGCTCGGGCGGCACATAGGTGTGCCAGAAGTTGAGGACGCCGTCGCCGCTCTTACCGTACTCGCAGACCGCTTCGTGGCCGTCCACCAGCGCGTAATACTTGCCCGCCGCTTCGTCGTGCTTGACGTCGAGGTCCATGGGAGACTCCTCCGCAAAAGGACGCCAAGGATACCAAAGACACCAAGGATGGGGAGGGCTCTGCCCCACGCTTGACGACCCGGCTATGATGGTCAAGAGGGGGTTTCCATATGAGCCAGGTCCACGGCATCCATCACGTCACCGCCATCTGCGGAGATGCGCAGGAGAACCTCGACTTCTACACCGAGGTGCTGGGCCTGCGCCTGGTCAAGCGCAGCATCAACCAGGACGCGCCGGACACCTACCACCTCTTCTACGCCGACGCCGAGGGACACCCCGGCACCGATCTCACCTTCTTCCCCTGGCCGCAGATGCCGCCCGGGCGCAAGGGGATCGGCCTGGCGGTCGAGGTCGGCTTCGCGGTGCCCGCGGGGAGCCTCGATTTCTGGGCCGAGCGGCTGCGCAAGATGGCCGTCATCGCGGATGGATCGGATCGAAGCTTCGGGGAAAACACGCTGCGCTTCCGCGATCCGCACGGCCTCGGGCTCTTCCTCACCGAGGCGGCCGGCACGCCGGAGTTCGCGCCATGGCAACAGAGCCCCGTCCCCGAGCAACACCAGATCCGCGGCTTCCACGCCGTGCGCCTGTGGGAGCGCGAGCTCGCCGCGACGGCCCGCTTCCTCGGCGAGGCCCTCGGCTTTGAAAGCATGGGAGAGGAAGCCGGCTGGCACCGCTTCGGCGTTGACGGCGGCGGCTCCGGCAAGTGGCTCGACGTGCGCGAGCTGCCGGCGGAGCGCCGCGGCTCGTGGGGCACCGGCGCCGTCCATCACGTGGCGTTCCGCGTGGCCGACGGCGAGGAACAGCTCGGCGTCCGCCAGCGGGTCCTCGCGGCGGGCTCCCAGCCCACTCCGGTCATCGACCGCTTCTGGTTCCAGTCGGTGTACTTCAAGGAACCCGGAGGCGTGCTCTTCGAGATCGCCACCGAGGGGCCGGGTTTCTCCGTCGACGAGGATCCGGATCACCTCGGCGAGCGGCTGATTCTCCCTCCCTGGTTCGAGCCCCAACGGCAGCGGATCGAAGCCATGCTGCCTCCCCTGCGCGCGACCGGTCAGGAAGTCGAAGACCGGACATAAACCGGCCGCTCCAACCGGCATTCCCCGCCTTCGCAGCGCATCCCCCGCGGAGACGTAGCCTCTGCCGCGAAGGGAGAAACCGGTCAGCGCATGAACCAGTAGGGCCGGGCGGTCGCGTCGTTGCGCCGCAGGCTTCCCAGGCTCCAGTTGTCCTCGATCGAGCGCAGCAGGCTGTAGTGGTTGTAAGGCTCCATCCGGACCGTGCCGGCGGGCAGCATGTCGCCGATCAGCAGGGTGTAGATGGCATAGGGATCGTGGTAGGGGTAGGCCTCGTCGAAAGTGATGGCGATGAGGGTCTCCGGAGGGAACTTGGCGACCGGATCGTCGCCCAGGAAGCGGTGCAGGAAGGCCGCGATATTGTCGATGTTCACATGCCGGTTGGAATCCCCGGGATCGTATTTCTTCTCGTCGCCGGTCAGGCTGTGCCCGTCGTGGATCAGGTTCGGCGTGTACCAGGAAAAGTGAGGGAGCGTCCCCTGCGCGAGGTCGGCGTCGAATTCCGCCGCTTCGACGATCCGTGCGAGGCGCGCCGCGTCGCTGGTGATCGCCGGGTAGGAGAGGAAGGGGACGTGCTTCCTGGCGAAGGGGAAGGTC
>DATBGJ010000212.1:0-3142 GCA_036558045.1 Thermoanaerobaculia bacterium | reverse complement strand
GCGGGAGCAGGAAAGCAACGAGAGAGCGGCAGGGTTTACGAATGGACATGAAAAGCTCCTCGGGCTTGAAGGAAGTGGAGTGGGGCGGGGGGAGCTTAGCGAAGGAGAGGAGCGGCGTACAAGGGAGAACGAACGTCGGGGGGCCTGCCCTTCGAAGCCTCACCCCCTGTCCCCCTCTCCCTGACGGGCGAGGGGGGACGAATCAAAACCGACTCTGCCGATAGGAGGCCGCCTTTTCGGCAATATCCCTACGCATGCGTCCCCCCTCGCCCGTCAGGGAGAGGGGGACAGGGGGTGAGGCTTCGAAGGGTTGGCCCGCCCGATGTCCTCGGTGGAATTGGATCGAGATCCCCTACCCCACCACCTCCCGGATCGCCGCCTCCAGCGACTGCAGGGTCACCGGTTTGGTGAGGTGCTTGCGGAAGCCCGCTTCGAGGCTCTGGCGCACGTCCTCTTCCATGCCGTAGCCGGAGAGGGCGATGCCGGGGAGGACGTCGCCGTTGCGGCGGGCGAGGTCGCGCATGAGGTCGAGGCCGCTGCCGTCGGGCAGGCCGAGGTCGCTGACCAGCAGGTCGAAACGCTCGGCCTTCGCCGCGGCGCGGGCCTCCGCCAGGTTGGACGCCGCGGTCACCCGGTAGCCCAGCATGGAGAGCAGCTCGGCCATGGCCTCGGCGGTGTCGGCGTGGTCCTCGACGAGGAGGATGTGGAGAGGGACGCCAACCGGATGCGGCGCCGCGACGGGCTCCCCCGCCACCTCGATCGCGCCGGTGTCGTGGTCCACCTTGGGCAGCGAGGCGGGCAGCGAGACGGTGAAGGTCGAGCCCTGTCCGCGGCCGCGGCTCTCGGCCGTCAATCTGCCGCCGTGCAGCTCGACGATCGCCTTGCTGATGGCGAGCCCGAGACCCAATCCGCCGCCGCCGCGCGGGCTGCGCGCGCGGCCCTGCTCGAAGGCGCCGAAGACGTGCGGCAGCACCTGCGGCTCGATGCCGATCCCGGTGTCGGCGACCTGCAGCAGGAGGTGGCCGTCCTCGCGCTGCGAGCGCACGGTGATCGTGCCGTCCGCGGGCGTGAATTTCACCGCGTTGTTGATGAGGTTCCACATCACCTGGGTCAGGCGCGAGGGGTCCGCCCAGATGCGGTGGTCCTCGGCCGCGAGATCGGTCACCACGCGCGGCGGGGCGGCTTCGGCGCCGCAGCAGATCTCGATGGTGTGCTCGACGACGACGCGCGCGTCGGTGACCTCGGGGTGCAGCTCCAGCTTGCCGCGCACGATGCGCGTCAGGTCCAGCAGGTCGTCGATCAGCCGCGCCTCCAGCTCGACGTTACGGCGGACGACGTCGAGCGGCCGGCGCAGGTCGGGATGAACGCGCGCGTCTCCCTCCAGCGCGGAGACCACCGCCAGCACCGGCGTCAACGGCGTGCGCAGCTCGTGGCTGAGGCTGGCGAGGAAGCGGTCCTTGGCCTCGTTGGCGGCGACGGATTCGGCGAACACGGCGGCGAGCAGCAGGGAGGTCACCGCCGCGAGCGCCATGTAGGTGTGGTGGAACATCAGGCGCTCTTCGAGCGTGCCGCGGGCGAAGGGGGCCCGCCCCTCGAGCGTCGCCCAGACGCTGATCGCCGCCGCCAGCAGCGTCGCCGTGGCGGCGCCGCGCGGGCCGAAACGGATGGCGGCCCAGACGAGGAACGGGAAGAGGGTGAAGGCGAGCGGCGGGTGCAGGACGGGATTCCTCACCCAGGTGCCGAGCGTCAGATCGCTGACCACCAGAAAGCCGGCGGTCAGGAGAGCGGCCTCGAAAATCCTCTCCCGGCGGAATCTCCACGGGCGCGGCAGCCCGGCCCAGGTCAGCAGCAGCGGCGTCACCAGCAGGGCTCCCATGGCGTCGCCGAGCCACCAGTAGCTCGCCAGGTTCAGCACCTCGCGCTCGGCCGGGATCTGGCCCGTGGCGGCGAGGCTGGCCACGCCGACGGCGGCGCTGACGAGCGGGCTGACCATCGCGCCGCAGGCGAGGAGGAGGAGGACGTCGCGCACCCGGTCGAGAGAGGGGCGGAAGCCGAAGCGCCGGAGGAGCCATGCTCCCAACAAGGCTTCCAGAGTGTTGCCCAGCGCGATGCCGACCGCTCCGGCCGGGGGGCCGCCGACGGTGAGGTTCACCAGGAAGGCGCCGACCGCGATCCCCGGCGCGGCGCGCCAACCGAAGAGGAGGACCGCGGCGAGCGAGATCCCCGTCGGCGCCCACAGCAGGGTGACGTGGTTGTGGCCGATCGGCAGCAGGAGGCCCAGCCGGCCGGCGGCGAAATAGACGGCCGCCAGCAGGACGTTGCCGGCCAGAGACTTCACGGCGCCTGCGCCCTCCCGGGAATTCGACATCTACGGCCTCGTGCTCACCTGGGACGCCCGGAACGGAACGACCCATGTAATTCCGGGAGTCCGATTGGAAAAAAGAGACTCCATGAAGCCTGCCTCGCGAAGGCGCCGCCGCCGTGATGCCGCGCGGCAGGGCCTACGTTCGCAAGAGAAAGGCTCTGAGGTGGATTGAGGAGTGCAAATTTTGGACCATTCGGAGGGGGTGCTACCGCCTGCTCAGCCGCCTCTTCAATCCGCCCACGAACGCCTCCACTTCCTCGATACCCGCGAGGCGCGACAGCAGCAGATATCCAACGCCGTACGTGCCGAGCACCAGGGCCGCTTCGATCATGGGATGGAGGGGCGGCAGCAGCCACCAGACGAGCGCTCCGGGAAGGGCCGCCGCGGCGGCGACGAGGAGCATGCGCAGGTCGTCGCGCCACGGCAGCCGGAACTCGGGGAGCTTGCGGCGCAGGGCGCGCCGGAGCTGGGTGAGCTCCATCCAGGCGCCGAAACCGGAGGCGAGCGCGAGGCCGACGGAGCCGAGATAGAGCGTGCGGCCCGGCAGCGGCCCCGCGATCGTCGAGAGAGGGTAACGATCCAGGAAAAGCATCAGCGGCACGGCCACCAGCGCCGAGGTCCCGACGCGAATGGCCGCGATGCGCGCCGGCGAGCGCGTATCGCCCAGCGCGTAGAAGGTGTTCTGCAGCAGGCGCGAGGTCGTGGTGGCGAGGATGCCCGTCGTGTAGCCGCAGAGCACGAGGTAGACGAGCCAGTTCTGCGCCATGTCGAATCTGC
>DATBGJ010000211.1:0-6106 GCA_036558045.1 Thermoanaerobaculia bacterium | reverse complement strand
CGCACGGCGTCGCCGACCTTGGCGAGGTCGAGGCTGGCGGTCTGGGTGAAGAAGTCCTGCACGGCGCCCTGCGCGTCCATGGCGTAGACGTAGATCTCGGCCGGCAGCGCGGCGCCCTGGTGGCCGGCGAGCAGCGAGGCGCCGTCGATCTCGATCACCACCGGCACGTAGGCCTTGTCGCCGGGCATCTTGAAGGGCGCGGCGAGCACCGCGACCCCCACCGGGCCGCCCTCCTGCCCGGCGACGACCTCGCCGGCCGTCTGCAGGATCCTCTCCATGGCGGTGCGCTGGCCGAAGGGTTTCGGCGCGTAGTAGCCGGCCCGGTAGACCACCCGCGCGCCCTGGGGATCCTTCAGCTCGACGCGCAGCTTGTGGTACTGGCCGTCGTGCTTGACCTCGGGCTGGAAGGAGAGCACGTAGGTGACGCTGGTGCGGTCGAGCATTTTCTCCATCGCGGCGCCGAGGTCGTTGAAGTTCTGGTAGAGCTCGCCGCCCGTCGAGTTGGCCATCATGAAGAGGCCGTCGGCCCCCTGGGCACGGGCGGCGCGCAGATCGCCGGCGGCCGCGCGCGCGCCGCCGATGTCCACGGCCTGCACGACACAATCGGCGCGGCGCAGGGTCTCCAGCATCTTCTCCAGATCGCTGCCCGTCTTGGTGTTGCCGTAGCGCTGGTCCTGGTCGATGTTCCAGACGTCGCCGGAGACGGAGAAGTTGTCCATCTCCTGGATCTCGGCCTCGTCCACGGTGCCGATGGCGAGCGAGCTGTCGAAGCCCTCGGAGAGGAAGAGCACCTGCTTGCGGCCGTCCACGGCGGCCATGGCCTGGGCGAAGACGGCGAGCGAACGGGTGAAGGCGGCGAGGACGCTGCGCTGCTTCTCGCGCTCGCTGCGCGCCAGCGCCGCGGCCGCCGAGACGGTGGCCTCGCGGCCGGTGTAGGGCTGCTCGTTATCGGAGTTTTCCACCGCCTTGATGTGCACCTCGTGGCTGTCTTCCGAGGCCGCACCACCGGCCAGCAGCAGGGGGTCCGTGGCGAAGTGGTTCTGCACCGGGCTCAGATGATCGATGGCGGTCTCGATCTGCGCGCGGTTGGTGGTGAAGCCGAGCAGGAGCTGCGGCCCCCGCGAAGGCACATAGGCGCCGACGGCGATGAGATCCGACGGATGGAAGGAGCCGTGCAGCAGCCGCTTCGCCGCTTCGCGGGCACGCGTCATCGAGGTCGGCTTGGAGAAGCCGAGATCGAAGAGGAGGACGAACCGCCGCCGGGCGGACATCGGCATGCGCTGGACCGCCTCCGGCTTATCCCTGGGTACAGAGGCGAGGTCGAGGACCTCGAAGCCGGTGATCTCCTGCTTCTCGCGCCCCTCGTAGACCTCGAAGTCGGCGGCGGTGAGGCCGCGCACCGGCTTGCCGTCGCGCACCACCTGCACCGGCACCTCGACGGCGACGACGCTGGTGGATTCGGAGAACCGCTGGGCCGCGAGCGGGCCGGCCGCCAGCGCCAGGGACAAAGCCGCGGCGAGCCCCAGCCGCCGGCTGAATCGTACGATGAGCTCCATAAACTCCTCCTGATTCGGGTCAGCCTCCTTGTCCTTGCTGTCCCTGCTGTCCTTGTAATCCCTTTGATCCTTTCACCCCCTCTTGAGGCGCCACCACGAACCGTACGCTGCTGCTGGCCTCCGCCGAGGTTCCTGTCACCGTGACGCGGAGCACGTACTCGCCCGGCTGCAGATCCGGCGGCCACCAGGAAGCGATGGCGCGGTCCGCGCCCGCGGTGCCGCGCCGGTCGAGCACCTCGACGCTGCCGCCCGGCACCTCGCGGCCGTCCGCCGTCAGCACTTGAGGCCGCGCCTTCCACGCGCCGGCGCCGAGGTTGAAGCCGGTGAGCACCATGAGGGTCTCGCGCCTGGGGGTGAGCACCGGCCGCGAGGCGGGGACGAAGGGCGCGCTGCGCAGCAGGAACGGGTAGGCGGGAGGCTTGGCCTCGCCGCGCGGCTCCTCGCGCACCATCAGCCAGCGGCCGGGCGGCTCCGGGAACAGGGGCGGCAACAGGGCCGGCTCGCCGCCGGCGAAGGCCGGCACGTGCACCGGCACCACCCGCAGGCCGGTGGCGCCGCTGACGCCGTTGCGCACCAGCACCCGCAGCGAGTAGTCGCCGGCCAGCAGGTCGAGATGGCCGAAGAACTTGAAGCCTCCCTGGCGCAGCGGCGCGCCGGCCTTGGCGACGTCGAGGCCCACCGTCTGGGTGAAAAAATCGTGCACCGCGCCGAGCTCGTCGAGGGCGTAGACGTAGACCTCCACGGGCAGCACCGCCGGCTGCGGGCCGGCGAGCAGGCCGGCGCCGCCGGCCTCGATGAGCACCGGCACGTAGGCCTTCTCCCCCTCCGCGCGCACCGGCGTCGCCAGCACCGCCGTGGGGATGGCGTCGCTCTCCTCGCCGCTCATCACCTGGTTGGCGGCCTCCAGCAGCTTGGCGAGCGAGTCCTGCTCGGCGTACGGCTTGGGCGGGTAATAGCCCGGCCGGTGCGTGACCCGCGCGCCGGAGAGCGGCTTGCGCAGCTCCACCCGCAGCCGGTGGTATTCGTCCTCCGGCGGCGAGCGGTCCGGCTCTACCGCCAGCACGTAGGTGACGCTCGTCCGCTTGAGCATGCGGGCCATGGCGGCGCCGAGGTCGTTGAGGTTCTCGTAGAGGTCGCCGCCGGTGCCGCGGGCCATCATCAGCAGGCTGTCGCGCCCGCCCAGCCGCGGCGCTCCCTGATCGGCGCCGGCGCGCACGCCGCCGATGTCGACGGCCTGGATGAGGCAGTCGGCGCGGCGGAACTGCTCGAGCATGCGCTCGACGTCGTTGCCGGTTTCCGTCAGGCCGTAGCGCTCCTCGGAGCTGAACCGCCACGACTCGCCGTGCAGGATGCTCTCGCGCATCTCCTCCTGCCGCTGCGGATCGGGATTGCCCTCGATGAGCGCGCTGTCGAACCCCTCGGAGAGGAACACCAGGTACTTGCGGCCCTCGACCACCGCGATCTGCCTGGCGAGATCGGAGAGCGCGCGGGTGAAGATCTCGACCTGGTTCTTCTGCGCCGTGCGGTCCGCCCGCGCCACGGCCTCGGTCACCGGCTCCAGCCGCTGCTGCACCGCCACGTCGGTGACCTCGGCGAGGGGATCGCGGGCGAGCGGCGGCGCGCCGCCCCGGGCGGCGTTCTCCGCTCCCAGCACCTCCTGCAGCACCAGGCGCAGGGGATCGACGGGACGCACGATCAGGTCCGGCAGGCCGAGCGTCGCGAGCGCGCCGTCGAGCTGCCGGCGGTCGGAGGTGAAGCCGAGCACGAGCTGCGGGCCGCGCGTTGCGCTGTAGGTGGCCACCGCCACCAGATCGGTGGGATGGAGCTGCGCCAGCAGGCCGGCGGCGGCCCGCCGGGCGCGCAGCACCGCGGCCGGCTCGGAGAACGCCAGGTCGAAGAGCAGCAGGAAGTGGCGGCGCGCCGCCGCCGGCATCGTGGCGGCGCGCACCGGCGCCCCCGCCGAGAGGTCGAGGACGTCGAAGCCGGTGACCGCCAGCTTGCGCCGCCCCTCCCACACTTCGAAGTCCTCGGCGGCGAGGCCGCGCACCGGCTCGCCGTCGCGCACCACCTGCACCGGCACCTCGACGGAGAGCACCTGGGTGGCGCCGGAGAAGGCGGGCGGCGTTTCCGCCGGCGCCTGTCCCGCAGCCGCAGTGGCAAGGGTGAAGACGAGGAGAAAGAATGTAGGGGCGGCCCTATGTGGCCGCCCTGTCTTATCGGACCGCTCTGTCCGATCGGACCGCCCTGTCTTGGACGACAACGCGCGATCTCGCCGATCCTCTCGACGCCAAAGAGGGCGGCCACGTAGGGCCGCCCCTACAAGGGGAATTCCCATGCCGCCCTCCGGCTCAGCGGCTCCCGCGGGTTCCCGCCGCCGCGCCGCCCACCGCGAAGGGGGCCATGCTGGTCTGCGCCTTGCCCGCGGCATCGGTCACCGTGACCCGCAGCACGTACTCGCCCGGCTGCAAGGCCGGCGGCTGGAAGGTGGCGGAGACGCGCACCGGACCGCTGCCGCCCCCCTCCTTGTCGGCCAGCTTGAGCGCGCCGCCCGGCACCTCGTGGCCGTCCGGCCCCAGCACCTTGGCCTCGGCCTTGAGGTCGCCGGTGCCGAGGTTGTAGCCCTGCAGCACCACCGCGGCGGGCTGGCCCGGAGCGAGCACCGGCCGGGAGGACGGGATGTACGGCTGGTCCTTGAGCATGAAGGGATACGGTGCCTGGGCCTGCCCCGCCTGCTGCGTCTCGCGCACCATCACCCAGCGGCCCGGGGGCTCGGGGAAGAGCGCCGGCAGCAGCGCCGCCTCGCCGCTGGCGAAGGCCGGCACCGCGAGATCCGTGACCCGCAGGCCCGAGGCGCCGGTGCTGCCGTTGCGCACCATGGTGCGCAGCGAGTACTTGCCCTGGGGCAGGTCGAGGTGGCCGAAGAACTTGAGGCCGGACTGCCGCAGGGCCGCCTCGCCCTTGACGAGGTCCACGGCGAAGCTCTGGGTGAGGAAGTCCTGCACGGAGCCGTTCTGGTCGATGGCGTAGACGTAGATCTCCACCGGCAGGCTGGTCCCCTGCTTGTCGGCGAGCAGGCTGGCGCCGTTGATCTCCAGCACCACCGGCACGTAGGCGCGGTCGCCGCCCGCCGCGAAAGGCGCCGCCAGCACCGAGGCGGCGATGGCGCCGCCCTCCTCGCCCATCACGGTGTTGGCCGTCTCCAGCAGGCGCTGCAGCGGCGGCTGTTCCTTGAACGGCCGCGGAGCGTAGTAGCCCGGCCGGTACACCACGCGCGCGCCGCGGGCGTTCTTGACCTCCACCCGCAGCTTGTGGAACGAGCCGTCCTGCTTCAGGTCGTCCGGCTGGAAGGAGAGCACGTAGGTGACGCCGGTGCGGCGCAGCATCTGGCCCATGGCCGCCGAGAGGTCGTTGAAGTTCTCGTAGAACTCGCCGCCCGTGCTCTTCGCCATGTTGAGCAGGCTGTCCTTGCCGTTGGTGTGCTGCAGGCCCTGGTCGGCCGGCGCCCGCAGGCCGCCGATGTCCACCGCCTGGATCTGGCAGTCGGCGCGGCGGAACTCCTCCAGCATCTTCTCGACGGCGTTCTGCGTGCGGGTGTCGCCGAACTGATCGTCCGAGCCGCTGGCGCCGGTCGGGGCGAGGACCCGCTCGTTCTCCGTCGCGGAGTTCACCTCGTTCAGCGCGTCCGGACCGGTGGCGGCGGCCGTCTTGCCGGAGACCAGGGAGGAGTCGAAACCCTCGGAGAGATAGACCACGTATTTGCGGCCTTCGACCTCGCCCATGAGGTGGGCGAGGTCGGCGAAGGCCGACGTCAGGTTGCGCACGATCTGCTGCTGCACCGACTTCTCGGCGCGCGAGGAGACGACGCTCACCGTCTTCAGGGTGTCGATGAGCTCGGCGTCGATCGCCGCCCGGGCTTCGCCGCCGGTGGCGCCGCCGCCGCCCGCGCGCCCTTCCGCGATGGAGTTGAGGGCGTCGGTGAGCACCAGGCGGAGCGGGTCGGGCGTGCGGTTGAAGAGCTTCGGCATGCCCAGGGTGTCGACGGCGGCGGCGATCTGCTGGCGGTCCGGCGTGAAGCCGAGGACGAGCTGCGGCCCCTGCAGCGAGCTGTAGGTGGCCACCGCCACCAGATCGGTCGGGTGGAGGGTCTGGATGACGTTCTTGGCGGCGTCGCGCGCCTTGGCGAGCGCCTTGGGCTCGGAGAAGGAGAGGTCGAAGAGCATGAGAAAGTGGCGGCGCGCCGAGGCCGGGATCTGCGCTTCGGCGGCGGCTCCCGCGGGCGCCGTGGTGGCGAGGTCCAGCACCTCGAAGCCGGTGACCGGCACCTTCTTGCGGCCGTCGAAGACCTCGAAGTCGCCCGCGGTGAGGCCGCGGACGGGCTCGCCGTCCTTGACCACCTGGACGGGCACTTCGACGACCACCACCTCGGTGGCGCCGGAGAAGGTCTGCTGGGCCAGAGCCGGACCGCAGGACAACCCCAGCGCGGCGGCCGCGAGCCCGGCGGCGAAAACTTGCAGGCGGCTACGTGTCTTCATGCATCGTCCTTTCAGCCC
>DATBGJ010000210.1:0-1767 GCA_036558045.1 Thermoanaerobaculia bacterium | reverse complement strand
GCCTCGAAGAGCGGACTCCGGAGGCGCTCGAGGAGGCCCGCCGGCGGCGCGAAATGGTAGAGCTCTTGTTCGCGGAGCTGATGCAGGCGCCCCCCGCCGACCGGTTCGGTCTCGTGCAGCAGGTCCGGTTCTTCAGCCTGGACCTGCTGGAGCGCCTTCTGGAGCAGAGCCACGCGGGCCAGCTCGCCGATCCGGCGCGCGCGGCCGAGCTGGCCCGCCTGGCCGCCCATTTGGCAAGTCTCTTCGGGATGGGAGAGGAAGAAGCGGCGGCGGCTCTGCCTCGCGCTTACTGTCTCGCAGCCAACGCGCGACGCCTGGAGGGGCGGAGGCGGGTGGCCGACAGCCTGCTCGTGAAGGCGGCACGATGCCTTACCGATCGCTTGGAGCGCGCCTTCTACTGCCGCACTCTGGGACTTTTGCGTTGGGAGCAAGGCCGCGCCGACGAGGCCATGGCGATGCTCCAGCATGCGGCCTGTCTGTACGCCTCCGAAGGTCCGGAGCACGAGGTCGGCAGTTGCCTGACGCTTCTCGGGCTCGTGCTGCAGGAGGAGGGCGACCCGGCGGAGGCGCTTACCCTGCTCGGCCGTGGATGGGCCGAGATGGACCGCGACGTGCGGCCGCTCCTGGCGTTGCGGGGCGGATTGGTGCTTGCGTTCTGCCTGGCGCAGGCGGAACAGACCGAGCGAGCCCGCCACGTTCTGCGTGAGTCCTGGCGGCTCTTTGCCGAGGTGCCGGACCCGCGGGAGGTGATCCGCATCTACTGGCTGGAAGGCAAAGCGCTGGCGCGGCTCGGGGACCGCGAGGAGGCGATCCATATGATGGAGTCCGTGCGGCGGCAGCTCCTGGTCGAACCGAGCCCGGCCGAAGCCTCCCTCGTGAGTCTGGATCTTGCGCTGTCGCTCGCCGAGGCGGGCCGGGCGGAGGAGATCGAGGCCCTGGCCGTGGACCTGCCAGCCACCTTTCCTGACACTCCCGCGATGTTGCCGGCGGCGGAGGTCGTGCGCGCTCTCGCGTGTCCTGTCAGCAGCGAGCACCGCCGCCGCGAAGCGGCGCGCGCAACGGCCGGCCTGCGGCGGGTGTTTCGGTTGCAGGGTCCGCACTTGAAGCCATTGCCGTTCGCCTGAGCGAGACAGGAGAAAACCAGCATGGTGACCAGGAAAGACCGTTCCTCACCTGTCCGGCCCTTCAAACGGCAAGCGAAGAAGCGGACGCCTCATCCCTACCTCGACTTCGGTGCGGCCTTGGGCTTGCTACGCCAGCGCACCGGCAAGATGTAATTCGAGATCGCCCAGGAGGCCTCCCTAACCAAAGGCATGCTGTCCTCCTATGAGACCGGACGACAGCGACCCTCCTTGGAAAGCCTGATCAAGCTTCTGAAGGTGCTCGGGGGAGATTTCCGCGACTTGCAAGACGCCCTCGACGCCGTGACGAAACGGAGTCGCCTCACGGTGATTCCTCCCGCGGCTCTCAACCAGCGGGAGCTTGGGGAGGAGGAGACGGAGAGGGAACGGCGGATCGGCCGGGCCGTCCTCGACGTAGTTTCTTCGTTCGCCGAGGCGAAGCGCAGCCGCTCGGCCCCGCAGCTGCGGATCGTGGGAAGCATCGGCGGCACGCGGCTGAAGGCCGGGTAAAGATGACAAGGCGCGGACAGCGACAAGGGTGGCCGAGAGCTTGGGGAGGAGAGGGATTCGGACGACCGAGGAGGGTCGTTTTCCAGGAGGTGCCGTTGACGTGCTCCGCGGCCCCTCCTGACCTTTTTCCTTCTGC
>DATBGJ010000209.1:0-10773 GCA_036558045.1 Thermoanaerobaculia bacterium | reverse complement strand
TAATCCACGGGCCGTGCCAGTAACTTTCTAAGGGTGAGCACTACCCCCTCGTGGGGGAGACTCGCCCCCTCGTGGGGGGAAGCCGCCCCCTCTGGGGGGAGAGCCGCCCCCTCCGGGGGGACGATCGCCCCTTCGTGGGGGAAAGTCGCCCCCTCGTGGGGGAATGTCTCCCCCTTGAGGGGGAATGTCTCAGTCTCGTGGGGGGAAGCTTGCCCCTTCAAGGGGGGAATCGCCCCCCATCAATCGTCAAATACTGGGTCGTCCTTATCATAGAGGCGATTCAGGGCTTCTCTGACCGCTGTGCGTCGGTTCTTGTCGATGATCCACAGTAAACTGGTAGGTTCCTGGTCTGCGGTGATGAAAGATACGTTGACGGCGGCTCGATCATCGTTCTCCTCGACGTGCAGATCATAGAATCCCCAACCGCCCTTTTCCTGATGATTGTGGATGATTTGTACCTCTTGCTCGGTCAAAGGAATCCGCAAAATGGGGACCCGCGTGCGGCGCTCCG
The DNA here is from genome assembly GCA_036558045.1 of Thermoanaerobaculia bacterium. Classification (GTDB taxonomy): domain Bacteria; phylum Acidobacteriota; class Thermoanaerobaculia; order Multivoradales; family UBA5704; genus DATARR01. The sequence continues at coordinate 10,262 of DATBGJ010000209.1, read as the reverse complement.
CTTGCAGGACAACTTCCTTCTCAGATCGATTATAGTCCCAGCAAAGCACGAGCCCTTCATATTGAGCGATCTCGAGGCCTCCGGGCACGGTGACCTTGCCGTCAAATTCGCTGACATCCCCTTCGAAGAGCGTGATGCCGTCGCGCGACGGTGTCCCGGATGTCTTTGTGCGTGAGTGGCTCATAAAGCACCTCAGTAGCGTCGATCCTGGCCGAGACAGTCTACTCTAGTAGAGGAGAGGATCTCGGTGCCACCGGTGCCACCTTCTTGGCGATCGCGACGCCGGAGGGGGTGGGTAGATCGGATCGGCCTTGCCGCCTCGGAGACACCGCCAGAGATCGGGCTACGGAGGCGTTGGAAGATTCAATCCTTCCAGATCGCTTTCCACCACGGCTCGTCCTCGGTCGGGCCGGTGGACTTCGCCTTGAGGTTCATCTTCATGCGGATCTTGTTGACGTCCCAGCCGGTGAGGGAGGCGAGGGTCTGGGCCTGCTGCTCGTAGCGCTTCGGCAGCTCGCGGCGGTAGGCCAGGGCGTCGTCGCACTTGTCCTTGCCCTGCCAGGGGTGGCGCAGGATGTAGCGGCCCTGGAAGTTCTGGCGGTCGCCGGTCTCCTGGAAGACGAGATCCTCGGGGAAGTGCGCCGCGTCGTAGCGCACGTGGAGGCGGGAGAGGAAGACGTTCTGCGCCCCTTGCATGTAGTCCGGCCGCGGGTTGCGCCCCTCGATCCAGAAGACGCCGAGCTGCCGTAGCTCGTCGGCGGTGAGCGGGTCGGCGGCGCAGGGGTCGCACCAGGACATGTCCCAGGCGTACTCGAGGAACACCGTGCGCATGTCCTGCCGCTTCACCTGCTCGCCGAACATGGCCTTGTAGAAGGGGCCGAAGTCGTTCTTGACGAAGAGGGGGACCTCGGCGTCCGAAGGCAGGCGGACGGTGCGGTAGTTGGTGGTCTCCACGCGGCCCTGGCGGGTGAGCGCGTAGATGAACAGCTCCTGCGGGCCCGAGGCGTTGACCATCCCCAGCCGGATGGGGAGCATGAACTTGGCGCTCTCATAGGCGACCTGGATGGGACGCAGGTAGCTGAAGCCGAGCTTGGACTGCTCCTTGAGGTTCACCTTGGCGACGAAGAACCGCATTCCCTGCTTGAGGTAGCTGCCGAGCACGCGCGAGGCGCCCGCCGGGATGCGATAGCCGTTCTCGACCAGCCAGGTCTCCAGGCCCGAGCTTTCTTTGGCGGAGAGGATCAGGATGTCGTATTCGCCCACCGTGTATTGCGCTTCGATGGTCACGCCCAGGCTCTTGGCGCGGGCGTCGGCGGCAGCGCCTCCGGCAACGCCTTCCCTGGCCATCGGCGCCAGCGCGTACTGAGGTATTGGCGCGCAGGGGTTCTCGTCGAAGTACTCGACGAGACGCGGCGACGAGTAGGCGTCGAGATGGTCGAGCAGGGCCTTGTCGGCGACGTGGATCTGCTCGCGCTTGATGAAGGTCGGCACCGGGATGACGATGGCGAACTCCTGCGGATCGCCCTTGAAGTCGTTGGCCATGGTCATCACGGTGCGGTCGCCGTCGCGCACCAGCACCACCTGGGAGGCCTGGTTGAACAGCTTGGTGTCGGCCTTGGCCACGTAGAAGCCGCAGAAGGCGAAGGCGGCACCGGCGGTGGCCACCACAGCGGCGGCCGTCAGGAGGGCGATCGGGAGCCGTTTCATGCGATTCTCCTTTCTTCGAGGAGAAGGGGTTCGGAAATCGGAGCCGCGGTCCGCAGCCCGCGCCAGACGTACCGCTCGCCGGGCAGCAACAGATCGATCAGCGGCACGGCCGGCGAGAGGAACGCGAGGGAGAGGATGAGGCCGTTGGGCCGGTAGAGCACGAAGTGGACGAACCCCGCTCCCAGGGCGACCAGCAGGGCGAAGAGCACGCGTCCGGCCCGTGAATCGGGCGTCGTCTTGGGATCGGAGATCATGAAGAAGGTGAAGATCAGGAACGCGCCGCTCGCGAGCTGGTGGAGCGGGATGGCGGCCGGCTGGCCGAGCCAGAGGGCGCGCCCGAAGAGGACCGCGAGGTAGAAGCCGAGGAAGGCGTAGGTGACGTCGCTCCGCGCCGCCCGGTTCACCACCAGGCCGCCCAGGCAGGCGAGGAGGAAGGCGAAGAAGGCGGCGCTCCCCCACTGGCCCGGCGAGACCCACACCTGGCCGCCGGTCGCCAGCATCATCGCCACGATGCCGAAGTTGGTGGGATTGAAGACGTGCTTGCCGCGGCAGCGGAGGACGAACTTGCTGGCGATCGTCACCACCGCGGCGAGCGCCGCCAGGGCCGCCGAGCTCGTGCGCAGCAGCAGGCAGAGCGACAAGCCGGAGATGAGGGCGCTCCGCGGATCGAAGGCAGGGAGCCGCCAGAGGCGGCTGCAGGCGTATTGGGTGAGGAGGACCGTGGCCAGCAGCAGGAGAGCGCGCGGGAGGCCGATCTCCAGGTCCAGGGCGAAGACGCCGTAGACCAGCAGCACGGCCAGGATGAGGATCTGGTAGAGGCGTGGGTCCTGGAATGGCGATCGCGCGGCGCTCATCACTGTCTCCTCGCGGTAACCATGCCGCGAGACTGCCCTCTATGGGTTGGACACGTCAAGGGCCTGGAAGAAAACCGGTCCAGCGGGATCTTGGTGGTTGGGGCGGCGTGCGCTCCGAAGCAGGGCAAGACCGTTCCATTCAGCTCACCCCCAACGCCCCAACGCTCTATTCCGTAGTACCATAGAATCGCATCGCAGACTCCGGCACCTATAGGAAAGGAATCTTCAATGAGGAAGGCAGTGATGGTTGGAGGCGTGCTCGGTCTGGCCGCCGTATCTCTCTGGGCGGTAGCACCTCAGGGGGCGCCGTTCCGCGTCAGCTCGTGCACGACCTGCCAGGAGGAGACCCCGGCGGTGGCCGGCGCTCCCTCGGGGGACTTTCTCGTGCTCTGGGAAGGCCAGAGCGCCAAGGACATCCGCGGCGTCGACGGCAGGCTGTTCAAGGGCGCGGCCGCGACGCCCGCGTCCGCGGACTTTCAGGTCAACAAGAATGTGGCGCCGGACCAGTATGACGCGGCCGTCACGCGCGACAACAAGGGCAACTACATCGCGGTGTGGTCTGAAGTGGCGAACGGCAATAGCGAGATCATGGGGCAGCGGTTCCAGGCCACCGGCGCGGCCTTGGGCGCGGCCTTCAAGGTCAACGTGGATCCCGTGGGCCCGGTTCCGGCCGACTACGCTCCGGCGATCGCCCGCACCAGCGACGGCGGTTTCGTAGTGGTCTGGGACCGTCTGTTTCCTCCCAGCAACCATCCGGAGAACGACACGCCGCAGGTGATGGCGCGCCGGTTCAACTCCGCCGGCGCGGCCGTCGGATCGCCGGTCAGGCTCAACACCGGTCTCGCTCTCGGCACGCGCCCGGACGTCTGCGTCGATACCTCGGGCAAGATCATCACGGTGTGGACGAGCGTGGATGCGTTCCGTCCCTTCGAGCCCAGCAAGCTGGGCCTCTCCATGCGCCGCCTCTCTCCGGCCGGAGCGCCGCTCGCCGGCGAGGAGATCGTCGCGCCGCCCGTCGGCAATTACCTGCAGCCGGCGATCTCCTGCGGCACCGGCAGCACTTTCGTGGTGGTCTGGCACGGCGATCAGGTGCCGGCGCAGGAAGGCACGGACATCATCGGCCAGCGGTACAGCCGCCTCGGCCGCAAGGTGGGGGCGGCCTTCCGGATCAACACCGCGGTGACCGGCGAGCAGCGGAACCCTGCCATCTCGCATGACGCGAAGGGCAATTTCGTCGTCGTCTGGCAGGAGAGCACGGGGACGGACCTCGGGATCTTCGGGCGGCGGTACACCGCGGCGGGAGCGCCGGCCGGACCGCAGTTCGAGGTGGTCACCGAGCTCCATCCCAGGTATCTCGACGCCCGGGTGGCCCACATCGGCGCCACCGGCAACTTCGTCATCATCTGGCAGGATTCGACGCGGACGATCTACGGCCGGCGCTTCACTCCCTAGTCCTCGTCGGGCTCCCGGGCCAGCGGCTCGAGCGGCGTCCGTCCCGCCACCAGCGCGGTGACGGCCGCCGCGCCGGCGCGCTCGAGGGTGGAAGCGGCGGCGTCGAGGGTGGCGCCGGTGGTGGCGACGTCGTCCACCAGCAGGATGCGGAGACCGCGGATGCGTTCCGGCCGCGGCACCCGGAAGGCCCGGCGGAGATTGGACAGGCGGTCGGCCTTGCCCAGCAGGCTCTGCGGCGGAGTGGCGCGGTGGCGGCGGAGGGCGGGAAGGCACGGCAGGCCGAGCCGGCCGGCGAGCGGACGGGCGATGCGCTCCGCCTGGTTGTAGCCGCGGGCGAGGTGGCGCCGCCAGTGCAGCGGCACGGGGACGACGGCGTCGAAGCCGGCCAGCCGCTCCCCCAGCCCTTGCTCCAAGGCGGCCGCCAGGTGGTCGCCGAGATAGTCCAGCCGCCTGAACTTGAGCCCCTGCACCACGGCGTCGAGAGGCGGCCGATAGCTCCACAGCGCCAGCAGGCGATCGAAGGCCGGGGGCGTCTCGCGGCAGGCGCCGCAGCGGTAATCCTCCGGCAGGGCGTGGGCGGCGAGAGGCCGTGCGCACACCGCGCAGGCCTGCCGCGGCAGCGGCGCGAGGGCCGCCCGGCAACGGGCGCAGAGACCGAGTGCGTGCCCCGCGGCCGGCAGCGGCTCGCCGCAGGCGAGACAGGGAGCCGGCAGCAGCGCGTGGAGCAGCCGGTCGAGAGGGCCGTGGTCCGGCGGCGTGACGCCGTGCGGGGGTGGCGCGTATAACGAGTCGGCCATAGGGAGGCGACGTTATACTCTCAGCAATCGGGCGGTCCGGGGGAGTGCCGGGCGCCGCAAAAGCGCAGCGAATCGACACGGCAGCCGTAAAGGAGGGGATTTTGATCCGCAACCATCGCCTGTTCGCCAGGCTCCCGCTGATTTTCGGACTGCTCCTGCTTCCCGGCGCCGCCGGAGCGCAGGAGCTCTACACCTATTCCGTCGGCGTCTTCGGCGGCCTCGGCGGCTCCCTGGACGCCGATCCGGGGGACAGCCTGACCAATACCGGCTGGCAGGTCGACCTCGGGGTGGTCACCCAGTCGCGCACCCACCTGGTGCTGCGCACCGGCCGTCTGGCGCTCGACGAGGACGAGCGCTTCGGCTCGCTGCGCGACGCCGAGATGAAGTACGTGACCCTCGGCGGCGAGTACCGGGTGCGCGAGGACTTCTATGACTCGGGGATCTACGTGGCCCTCGGCGGTTACCGGCTCGAAGGGCTCAGGCCTTCGGGCCGCGACTCGCGCGACAACTCGTTGGGGCTGGCCCTAGGGGTCACCGGCGAGCTGCCGATCAAGCGCTGGCTCGGCTTTCAGGCGGAGCTCTCGGGCCACTACATCGACTTCGACGAGGCCAACGTCTTCGTCATGGGGCACGCCGGGTTGGCGTTTCACTTCTAGGGAACACGGACGGACAAGGACGAGCAGGGACGGACAAGGACGGGAAGGACCGACCTAGAAAATCCACTTTCGGCGGCGCGGCGCCATCTCGTCCTCCGCCGGGCTGGCCGCGAACTCCTCCCGTCCGGCCAGGCGGATCAGCCGCTGGGCGTCCTGCGGACTGCCGCGGAAGCTCACCCGCAAGGCGGTGCCGGAGTCGTCGCGGGAGACCGAGATCTTCTCCGTCGAGATCCGCGCCTCCTCCAGGATCTCCAGCAGGCGCGAGAGCTTCTGCTCCGGGCCGAGATGCAGCACGAGATGCTGCATGCCGCCGTGCAGCAGATCCTCGACCGGCCGCAGCACCGTGAGGATCAGCAGGATGACCAGGCAGGTGAGGACCGCTTCGACGTAGAAGCCGCCGCCCACGGCGATGCCGATCGCGGAGGCTACCCACAGGCCGGCGGCGGTGGTGAGGCCGTGGACGGCGCCCCGCGACTGGATGATCGTGCCGGCGCCGAGGAAGCCGACGCCGGTGACGATCTGCGCCGCGATGCGGCCGGGGTCCCAGGCGGCGCTCCCCTGCGCGTAGCGGGCTCCCACCTGGATCGAGACGTCCGTCAGCAGCGCCGAGCCGATGGCGATCAGCATGTGGGTGCGCAGGCCCGCCCACTTGCCGGTCCACTCCCGCTCGGCGCCGATGGCGCCGCCGAGCAGCGCCGCCAGACCGATCTTGGCGGCTGCCTCCAGGATGCCGGTCACGAGCTCGAGGTTCCGGGCGCCCGGCTCCGCAGGCGCGCGGTGAGCTCCGCCCGCAGGGTGGGATCGTCCCAGTCCGTCATGCCGACGAACTTGCGCACCACCTGGCCGTCCACGACGAGATAGGTCTCGGGCAGCTTGTTCGTGCCGTAGCGGTTCGCCACATCCCACCGCGGATCGAAGAGCACCATGTCGGCGCCGGGCCCGAGGAAGGAGCGGACCTTGTCGGAGGAGTCCGAGACGGCCACCATCAGCACGTTGAACTCGGGGTGGCCGGAGAAGTCGCGGGTGAGCCGCTGCAGCGCCGGGACCTCCTGGATGCAGGGCGGGCACCAGGTGGCCCAGAAGTGCACCAGCGTCACCGGCGCCAGCCGGGGACCCATGGTGGTGGGCTGGCCGTTGGAGTCATAGAGGAATCCCCCCGGCTCCTTGAACGACTTGTCGCCGCGCGGCCAGAAGAGGGCCGCGAGGGCGCAGACGGCGAGAGCGGCGAGGCCCAGGCGGGCCGGCAGGCCGAGGCGTTTCGGGGGGGCGGGGATGGAGCCGGGATTGGCGACGGTTGAATCCATGGCGAGGACCCTCGGCTCCTAGGATAGCGCAGGAGCCGCTCTCCTTGACCCTCCCAAAGCGATCTCATAGGCTCGGCTCTCCCACCTGGGGTGGAGTAGGGAGGGGTTTACCGAGATGGAACCGATCCAGACCATCGGAGTCGTCGGCGCGGGTACCATGGGCCACGGCATCGCCCAGGTGGCCGCCCAGAGCGGCTTCGACGTGGTGCTCGTCGACGTGGTGCCCGAGGCGCTGGAGCGCGGCCGGCTGCAGATCGGCAAGGGGCTCGAGCGCCTGGTGAGCAAGGGCAAGCTCGCCGCCGAGGACCGCGACCGCGCGCTCTCCCGTCTGGCGACCGGCGACGATCTCGCCGCCCTCGCGGGCGCCGATCTCGCCATCGAGGCGGTCGTCGAGAAGCTGGAGGTCAAGGAGAAGGTGCTCGCCGAGCTGGACCGCGTCTGTCCGCGACAGGCCATCCTCGCCTCCAATACCAGCTCGATCTCCATCACCAGGCTGGCCACCGCCACCTCGCGGCCCGAGAAGGTGATCGGCATGCACTTCATGAACCCGGTGCCGGTGATGCAGCTCGTCGAGATCATCCGCGGCCTCGCCACCGGCCAGGCGACCTACGACGCGGTCGAGGCGGCGTCCCGGCAGATGGGCAAGACCCCGGTCGAAGTGCACGACGCTCCGGGCTTCGTCTCCAACCGCGTGCTCATGCCGATGATCAACGAGGCGATCTTCTGCCTCTACGAGGGCGTCGGGAAGGCCGAGGCCATCGACGAGGTTATGAAGCTGGGGATGAACCATCCCATGGGACCGCTGGCGCTCGCCGACCTGATCGGCCTCGATGTCTGTCTCGACATCCTGCGGGTGCTCTACCAGGGCTTCGGAGATCCCAAGTACCGGCCCTGCCCGCTGCTGGTGAAGATGGTGGACGCGGGGAGGTTGGGGCGCAAGGTGGGCAAAGGGTTCTATAATTACGAGTAGCGACGAATGGCGAATGTCGAATAGCGAATTATGAATGAAATGCCTCGCCATTCTTGAATGCATTGAAAGGAGCTTCTGGCGGACGCTGGGCGGCGGATGATCCCATTCGCCATTCTGAATTCGCCATTCTTCATTCACCATGTACTGCCAAGTCTGCGGCGCCCCCAACCGTGATGACCACGAGTTCTGCGTCCGCTGCCACCAGAAGCTGCTGGTGCTCTCCGGCTCGCTGCGCGAAGAGGAGGAGTCGTACGAGGAGGCCTCGGAAGAGAGCTTCTCCTTCGACGAGCACCTGCTGGAGCGCATCTCCATCCTGGAGGAGGCGGTCAAGCGCACCGCCGAGACCGTCCGCCAGCTCCTCGGCGCCCTGCACAAGCAGGAGAAGAACATCCTCATCAACCAGACCGGCGTCTCCGCCCTGCGCGAGCTGCTGGAGCAGAAGAAGTACATCGGCTGGGAGGAGTGGAGCGAGCTGTGGGAGTCGAAGATGGACTACCAGCTCCTCGCCCTGGAGAAGCGCGAGCGCTTCCTGGCCATCAAGGAGCGCATCGCCGGGCTCTATCATGGCGACAAGCGGAAGCTCTTCCTGCAGCACCTGGAGGACGCCGAGTACGCCCTCTTCGCCTTCGACATCGAGCGCGCGGTGGTGGCCCTCGAGACCGCCTACAAGCTCGACCGCGGCAACTACGAGCTCGCCTACTTCCTCGGCGAGACCCACTTCAACGAGGCCAACAGCGAGCAGGCGCTGACGTACTTCTCGCGCGTGCTGGAGGTCAAGCAGGACCACTACGAGGGGCTCGTCTACAGCGGCGTCATCCACTACGAGCGCGGCGACCACACGCGCGCCGAGGAGTATCTGAAGCGCGCGGTCGCCATCTATCCCGAGAGCTTCCTGCCGCACTTCAGCCTCGGCGCCGTCTACGCCGGCAAGGGGAACCTCGCCAAGGCCGTGCTGTTCCTGGAGCGGGCGGTGCAGGTGGATCCCGTGCCCCAGGCGCTCTTCCTGCTCGGGAGCTGCTATTACGAGATGGGCAAGCTCTCGTCGGCCGTGCATTTCCTGCAGGAGGCGGTGCGGCACGATCCGGCCTTCGAGGAGGCCCACCACCTGCTGGGCCTCGCCTATCTCGACCGCCACTGGACGCGCAAGGCGCTCGACTCCTTCCGCCAAGCCCAGCGGCTCAACCCCAAGAAGCTGCAATACCAGGACCTCGTGCGCTATCTCTCCGGCCACTCCGGCACGCCGCTGCCCGAGGTGGACGGCGAGGCCGCGGCCTGGTTCCGCAAGGGCGAGGAGTTCCGCGCCCGCGACAACCTTAAGCAGGCGCACTCCTGCTACCGCCGCGCCCTGTCGCTCGATCCGGAGAACCCGACGCTGCTGATGTCCTACGCCCTCCTGTGCCTGAACATGAACCGCAGCCAGGAGATCGAGGCGGTGACGCGCAAGGTGCTCGACCTCAATCCCGGGGAGATGCTCAAGGCCACCGCCTACGCCGCCCTGATCGAGGCCATGCGCAGCCAGGGCAAGTTCCGCGAGGGCAACAACATCGGCGAGCGCCTGATCGACGAAGGCAGCTCCAACTTCACCAAGTCCATCGCCTACTACGAGATGGCGTACAACCTGGCGGAGATGGAGGAGGACCTCGACGAGGCGCTCGACTACGCCCGCCGCTCGGTCGAGCTGGCGCCGGACGAGATCAAGCAGTTCCCGCTCGCCGCCCTCGGCTGGGTGCACTACAAGCGCAAGGAGTTCGACCGCGCGATCGACTTCCTCTCCAAGTCGAGCGAGCTGGGGCCCTCATCCACGACGCTGACCCACCTCGGGATGGCTCTCCTCGCCTTCGGCGAAGAGGACCGCGCGCGCAGCGTGCTCGCCCACGCCCGCTCGCTCGGCGAGCGGGGTGAGGCCCTGCAGGAAAAGATGATGGAGTGCATGAAGGACTCGGCGCGCCTCATCGAGCGGGCGCGGCGGGGACAGCGGAAGTAGGCTTTACCCCAAACTGATACCATCCCCGTTTTCGATTGGATCGGAGAACCCGATGCGCTGGAGCCGCTTTTACCTATACACCACCCGCGAGGTGCCGAACGACGCCGAGGTGATCAGCCACGTGCTGATGGTGCGCACCGGCATGATCAAGAAGGTCGCCGCCGGCATCTACACTTATCTGCCGTTCGGCTGGCGGAGCCTGCAGAAGCTGATGGCCATCGTCCGCCGTGAGATGAACGCGGCCGGCGCCGTGGAGCTGTCGATGCCCGCCATCCAGCCGGCCGAGCTGTGGATGGAGTCCGGCCGCTGGATCAAGTACGGCAAGGAGCTGCTGCGCATCAAGGACCGCCACGAGCGCGACTTCGTCTTCGGCCCCACGCACGAGGAGGTCATCACCGACACGGTGCGGCGGGACGTGAAGAGCTATCGCCAGCTCCCGTTCAACCTCTACCAGATCCAGACCAAGTTCCGCGACGAGGTCCGTCCGCGGTTCGGTCTCATGCGCGGCCGCGAGTTCATCATGAAGGACGCGTACTCG
>DATBGJ010000208.1:0-3939 GCA_036558045.1 Thermoanaerobaculia bacterium | reverse complement strand
CCTGCATCGCGGTCTCCTCGGACGCCGCCGGCAAGCGGAGCGTGAAGGCGCTCCCCCGCCCCGGCGCCGAGTCGACGCTGACGCGGCCGCCGTGGGCCTCGGCGATGTGGCGCACCAGGCTCAAGCCGAGCCCGCTGCCGGGGACGTTGCCGGCGCGTCGGCCGCGAAAGAAGGGCTCGAAGAGGTGCGGCAGGTCCTCCGCCGCGATGCCCGGCCCGCGATCGGCGACCGTGATCTCCACCTGCCCGGCGCCGGCGCGCCTGGCGCGCACGCCGATCCAGCCGCCCTCGCCGCCGTGCTTGACGGCGTTCTCGACGAGGTTCTGCACCGCCCGCCGCAACGCCGCGGCGTCGGCCAGCACGGCGGGCAGACCGGGCTCCACCTCGCGCTCCACCTCGATGCGCCGCTCCTGCAGCAGCCAGCGGCTGTCCTGCAGCGCGCCGTCGACGATCTCGTTCACCTCCACCGGCCGCGGGTGATAGGTGCGGCGGCCGGACTGGATGCCGGCGAATTCCAGGGCCTGCCCGACCATGTCGGAGAGCCGCCGCCCCTCGTCGGCGATGAGGTTGCCGTAGCGCCGCACCTGCGCCGGCTCCGCCACCACGCCGTCGGCGAGGTTCTGGCCCGCCGAACGGATGGCGGTGAGCGGCGTGTTGAGCTCGTGCGTGACGCCGGCGACGAACTCGATCTGCTGGCGGGCGAGACGCTGCGCCCGCTGCGTCGACACCAGCAGCATCGCGACACTGCCGGCGAGCAGCGCCAGGATGCCGAGGCTGACTCCGAGGTTGTGATAGCGGATGTGGGCCACGGCGGCTTCGAGCGAGCCGTCGCGGTGCTTGAGGGCCAGCGTCCAGGCCCCTCTCCGCTCCCAGGGCTCGGCGGGCGGCGGCCCCCCCAGCCGCAGGTGGGGCAGCTCCATCATGCGCCGCCAGTGCGATCGCCCGCCGCCGTGCCGCGGCACCAGCGAATGCAGCTCGTCGAACGGCCGGAGCTGAAGCATCCCCAGCCGCAGATCGGCGGCGGCGAACGCGGACGCGGGCACTTGGGGATCGGAGAGGAAGATGACGCGTCCGTCGGCGGGATCCGTCACCGCGAGCGCGTACTCGCCGCCCCGCGCGTCGTCGAAATGCCGGCGCGTCAGGGCGGGCAGGATCTGGCCGGAGACCGCGCGCAGATCCAGGCGCACCAGGAGATGGCCGCCGTCCGGCCGCCCGCCGGCTTCACCGGTTTCCGGCTGCCGGAAGCTGAGCGGCACGAGCAGGCCGGGAACCTCCGCGCGCATCACCGGCGCCATGCCCCGGAAGCCGGTGTGCAGGCCCGATGGGCCGGAAGCCTCCTTCCGGAGCGCCGCGAGCTCGGCCGGCCACGGGAACGGCTCGAAGCGGCGGGCCCGCGGCCGCAGGACCTCGAGCACCGGCTCGCCCGTCTCCCCGCCGTAGATGAGAAAGACGTCGCGTACCAGCTCCGGGTACGGTGCTTCGGCCTGCCAGCGCTCGTACTGCCGCACCACGCGCTGGCGCGGATCGCCGTCCGGCGCGTCCATCTCCGGATGGAAGAAGAGGAAGAGCCGCGCCACCTCGCGGTCGAAGTCCTCGGCGAAATGGCCGGCGGAGCGCGCCAGGCCGGCGCGCATCCGCTGCTGCTCCATGTCGCTCACCTCGCCGATCCAGCGCCACTGCAGAACGGCGAGGACGGCCAGCAGCACCAGCAGCAGCGCCGCGATGGCGATGGGAAGACGCCGCGCGAGCCCTCGAGTCCCCATGCGTCCAGTGTAGCAGCCGGGCGCACGGCGGCCGGCCAGACTTTACATCGCTTACAAATTCCTTTCCTTTCCCTGAAGACTCACCCTGCGCCCCGCCATAGCCTGACCGCGAAGGAGATGCACGATGAAGAGACGCCGATCACGAGTGGAATCCATCTTCGGCCTGCTGGTTCTGACCGCGCTCGTTCCCGCCATGGCAGCCAGCCGCGCCGAGCCGCAGCGGCCGAACCTGCAGGGGAAATGGAAGTTGAACGAAGACCTGACGGCGCGCATGCGGGAGGAGGACCGGCCGCAGGGCCGCATGGGGGGCTTCCGTGGCGGCATGGGACGGCCGGGCGGCGGTGGTGGCGGCGGCTGGGGCCGGCGCGGCGGCGGTGGCTTTCCGGGCGGACCGCCGGGAGGCGGCAGGGGCCGCCCCGGTGAAGGGCGCGGCGGCGGCGAGGCGCGGTTCGCCGCCCTCGACGAGCTGATGATCGTCCAGCAGGCCGGCGAGGTGACGATCACCGATCGCGACGGCCACGCCCGCGTCCTCAAGACCGACGGCTCGAAGGTCCGCGACGAGACGGCGCCGGGAGGTCCCGCGGAGCTGCGGGCGAGCTGGGAGAAAGACGGCACCCTGACGGTGAAGGTCAAGGCGGACGAGGGCCGCTCCCGGACGGAGTCCTACGTCGTCTCCAACGACGGCAAACACCTGTACGTGACCTATCTTCTCGGCGGCAACGACCGCGAATTCAAGATCCGCCGGGCCTACGACCCGGTGGCGGAGGAAAAACCGGCGTCATGAAGCTACGCGCCTCGGCTCCTCGTAGAGTCCGAATTCGGTGCCCGCCGGATCCGCGAAAACGGCAAATGCGCCGGCACCTGGGGCGATGTCTGTTCGTGGCGTCAGCACACTGCCACCCGCAGCCTCGATCTTTTTGAGCGTGTCCGAAATATCATCCACCATGATGTATATGCGTGTCTGTTCGTCTGGAGCTCTGTCGCTCTCTTTCACCCACGTTCCGCTAACCCCACCCGTGTCGTCGAACGCAAGCTCACCGTCGCCACGCTTTCTCACCGTCCAGCCAAAAATGCTGCGATAGAAGCCGGCTGATGCTTCCGCTGTTATTGCTGGAATTTCAAGGTAACAGATCTTGCCGTGGGGCATATCGCTCTCCAATCAATCGATCTAAGCAAACTTCCGGCAGCCGCCTAACGCTGTGGCGGCTTGGCGTGCGGCGTGCCGGCCGCGCCGGCTGACGGCACCCGATATCAGCCCGAACGTCAGGACGGTCTTCTTCATTGGTCAAGTCTCCTGCTGAACTGGAGAAGTTCTGCACCGCCGACGGCGCTGGGGCAAGACCCCAAGGGGAGAGGTGGGAACAGAGAAAAATCCTGCACCGAGGCACCCACCCGCACATCAGTCAGGATCCCAGAATGTAGGACCGTTACCCACCGGCAGTACGAGAGAATCAGTGCATCGAGGTATGTCGCTTGGAGCATGATGTTATGGGAGCTATGGTCGGCGTCCCCGCGAATGGTTACGGTGTTTGTGGTTCCCCCGGCAGGGAAGAACCCTCCGCTGATCCACGCATTGTTCACGTTGTCCAAGTGGAGAATGTCTCGCCTGGCCGCGAACATCCACACATTCCGAACGACCAAGTCACGCACGCCCGGCACATCAGTTGGCCGGTTTCTACCGAAGGCATAAAATGTGTAGTCCCATTGCCCTCCCCCGCTCAAGTAGAGATCCTCGAATACACACCAATCGGGAGATGGGTGCGAAACGGTAAGTGTCACGAGCGCAATCGCGGCGCCTCCAACCGTCCCATTCCCCGCAACGATGCCAAGCCGCGCAACTTGGCAGTTGGGACCGTGAATATGGAGGAAGCCGGTTTCCGGCACAGATTCGTTGTAGTTCCTTACCAGTGTCGTGCCATTGACTCCCTGCCCTTCGATACGAAGCGTGTCATTGATGTTGAGCGGCTTCGAGTTGAATGTGTATGTACCTGCACGGAACCGCAGCGTCTTGTTCGGGCGATTGGCCAATGCCAGAATCGCAGCATTCATTGGTGGTGTGTTGTCGAAGCCGGGCTCGGCCCGTCCACCAAAATCCTCTAGTTCCACTGCATCCATACAGATCCTCCTTCGCAGCAACGGTGTTCCGCTTGAGCGGCCGGCGGCCTCTGCCGTTGGCT
>DATBGJ010000207.1:0-11856 GCA_036558045.1 Thermoanaerobaculia bacterium | reverse complement strand
CATGGGGCGGCAGTGCTCGGGTCCCCGGGTCTGCGGCACGATGCAGAATGTGCAGCTCTTGTTGCACCCCTCGATGAGGGTCACCATCCCCTTGTATTCGCCGTGGCGCGAGACGGCGTCGAGGTCGTAGCGGCGCTCCTGCGGGAAGCCGGTGGCCACCACCCGCTCGCCGGCGCGGCGGCGCGCCACCACCTCCTGGAGCTCGCCGACGCGTGCCGGCCCGAGCACGAAGTCGAGGTCCGGCACCCGCTCGAGCGCCCGCTCGCCCTCCTGCTGGGCGACGCAGCCGCAGAGGCCGATCAGCAGCTCCCGGCCGTCCTTCTTCAGCAGGCGGTACTCTCCCAGCCGCGAATACACCTTCTGCTCGGCCTTCTCGCGCACGCTGCAGGAGTTGAGGAGGATGACGTCCGCCTCGTCCGGCCGGCGGGTGGGGAGGATCCCCTGCTGCATGAGCTGGCCGGCCATGCGCTGGCTGTCCAGCTCGTTCATCTGGCAGCCCCAGGTCTCGATGAAGAAGCGGCGCGGCGTCATCGCCCGGCCCCCGGCGGCGGCTCGAGGATGGGGGCGTCGATCGCCTCGGCCGGCGGCTTCTCTTCCTTCTTCTTCGCCGGCTCGGGCTCCTCGTCCTCCCCCTCCCGCAGCCAGCCCGGCAGGGCGCCGGCGGCCCTCCCCTCCTCCAGGAAATCCGCCAGCTCCTTCTGCGTCGACTCGACGTCCAAGCGGGCCTGGCGCAGCTTGTCGAGCACGCGGTCCCACTCCGGCTTGATCTGGTTGTCGCGGGTGAAGTCGTCGGTCTCCTGGTAGAACTTCTGGCGCAGCTCCGCCGAGCGCTGCTCCAGCGCCTTGACGTCGTCGGCCGCCTGGCGCCAGCGCTCGCGGATGTCGAGCGCCCGGCCGCGCCAGTACTGCTCGTCGCGCACCAGCTCCGTGGCGGCGGCCGGCGCCGCGGCGCCTTCCTTCTTCTCCTTGGGCTCCGCCACCGTGATCTGTCCCTTGGCAGCGTACTTGGGCAGGGTCTTGTCGTTGATCACCGCCACCGGCTGGCCGGCATGGGCCCGGCGCTCGCGCTCGGCGCGGGCGGCCTCGGCCAGGCTCACTTCCTTGCCGTCGCCGCCGCCGGGATTGACGACGACCGGCGCGTCGTCGCGCGGGGCCTGAGCCTTGGGCGGCGCTTCCGCGGCGGCCGCTGGCGGCGCTGCGGGCTGCGCGGCCGCCGCGGCGGCGGACTTGGCTTTTTCTTCCTCGGCGCGCGCCACCGGCTGCGGAGTCGCCCCGCGGCAGCCGGCCGCCAGGATCACCAACAGAAAGACGCCAGCCGTCGTAGCGGCGGGCCTACGTACCCGCCGCCGTTCATGCCCGCCCATAGCGGTCCTCCAGCCGTACCACGTCGTCGAGCTCCGGCGTCGAGACCTCGATGAGGTCGCAGCCGTCCTCCCCGGCGACCATGCGGTGCCGCGTGCCGGGCGTGATGTGGTAGGAATCGCCGCCGCGCAGCGTGGTGCTCACCAGGGTGCCGTCCTCCTCGACCACCAGCTCGATCTCCCCCTGCGCGAGGTACAGCGTCTCGTCCTTGACGTTGTGGTATTGCAGCGACAGGGCCTCGCCGGCGTTGACGTGCAGGACCTTGCCTACGTAGCGGTCGGTGTGGGCGAAGATCAGCTCGTAACCCCAGGGCTTGTCGACGCGGCGAATGGGTACTCGCATCCGGGCTCCTCTTCCGACGGACTTTACGCTCCGGAGGCGCCCGCCCGCGAAGCGGTCCGGCACTCGAGAAACTCCTCGAGGTGCCGCTGCACCTCCTCGGCCGTGCTGTGCTGGAGGCAGCGCGTCGCCAGCTCGGCGAGCTCGGCGACCGTGGCCTCGCGCACCCGGGTCTTCACCTCCGGGATCTGGCGCGGGCTCATCGACAGCCGGCGCAGCCCGAGACCGATCAGCAGCAGCGCGAGCCCGGGGTCCGCGGCCATCTCGCCGCAGAGGCTGACCTCGATGCCGGCCGCGCGCGCGCTGTCGATGACGAAGCGTAACATGCGCAGAATCGCCGGATGAAGGGGCTGGTAGAGGCTCGCGACGTGCTCGTTGTTGCGGTCCACGGCGAGGCTGTACTGGATGAGGTCGTTGGTGCCGATGGAGAAGAAATCCACCTCGCGGGCCAGCAGGTCGGCGATGACGGCGGCGGCGGGGACCTCGATCATCACCCCCAGCCGCACGTCGCGTCGGAAGGGCACGCCCTCCTGCTCCATCTCCGCCATCACCTCGGCGGCGAAGGCGCGGAACTTCCGCACCTCCTCGACCGTGCTCACCATGGGCAGCATGATCCACAGGTCGCCGTGGACGCCGGCGCGGAAGAGGGCGCGGATCTGGGTGCGGAAGACGTCGGTGCGCGCCAGCGTCAGCCGGATGCCGCGCAGGCCGAGCACGGGGTTGTCCTCCTGCGTCGCCAGCATCTCGCGCGCCAGCTTGCGTCCGCCCAGGTCGTAGGTGCGGATGATCGCCGGATGCGGCGCCGAGCTCTCGATCAGCCGGCGGTAGATCTGGACGTGCTCCTCCTCCGTCGGCAGGTGGGGGCTCTTCTCGATGTAGAGGAACTCGCTGCGGTAGAGGCCGACGCCGGCGGCGCCGAGGGCGGTCACCTCCTCGACCTCCTCCGGCAGGTCGATGTTGGCCATCAGGTGGACCTCGGCGCCGTCGCGGGTCACCGCCTTCAGCTCGCGGATCTCCAGCAGGTCGCGGTCGTGGCGCTCGCGCTCCACCTTGCGCGCTCTGTACTGGGCGACGACCTCCTCGGTGGGATGGAGGATCACCGTGCCGGTCTCGCCGTCGACGATGATCGGCGCCTCGTCGCCGCCGCCGGAGAGGCCGAGAATCCCCACCAGGCCGGCCACCGCCGGGATGTTGAGCGAGCGGGCGATGATCGCCGTGTGGGAGGTGCGGCCGCCGCTCTCGATGGCGAAGCCGATCACCCGCTCGCGGCCGAGCCGGATGGCGTCGGAGGGCGTCAGGTCGTCGGCGACGATGACGATGTCGTTCGGCAGCTCCGAGAGGTCGTGGTGGGCGATGCCCTGCAGGCTGCGCAGCAGGTGGCGGCCGACGTCGGTGAGATCCTCGCTGCGCTCGCGCAGGTAGGAGTCGTCCATCCGGGCGAAGCGGTCGTCGAGCTCCTCGGCGGTCTTCGCCACCGCCCACTCGGCGTTGACGTGATGGGTGCGGATGCGCTCCTCCACGCGGCCGAGGAAGTTGGCATCGGAGAGCAGGAGGACGTGGGCGTCGAAGATCGCCGCGAGGTCGTTGCCGAGGTCCTCCTCGGCGCGGGCGCGGATGCGCTTGAGCTCGCCCTTGGCGTGCTGGGCCCCCTCGCGCAGGCGGGCCACCTCGCTCTCCACCTGCTCTTCCGGGATGTGGAGGCGGTAGACCTCGGGCCCGCGGGTCTCGATCACCACGGCCCGCCCGATGGCGATACCGTCCGAGACCCCCATCCCCTCGAGGACCTGCATCTCCGCCTGCGGCATCAGCTCTCCTCGTCGAAGCGGTTGGCGATCAGCTCCGCCACCGCGCGCATCGCTGCCTCCTCGTCGGCCCCCTCGCAGCGCACCGTCAGCCGGCTCCCCTGTCCGGCCGCCAACAGCAGCAGGCCGAGGATGCTCTTGGCGTCCACCGCCTCGCCGTCCTTGAGCATCGTCACCCGGCTCTGGAAGCCGCCGGCCAGGTGCACCAGCTTCGCCGCCGCGCGGGCATGGAGCCCCAGGCGGTTGACGATCTCCACCTCCCGCTCAGTCACGCCGCTTCGGCTCCGCCGGCACCGGGCAGGCGGTCTCCCACTTGCGGCTGGGCACCAGATCGCCCGCCAGGCAGACGCTCTTCTGCCCCTTGGCCTGCAGCCAGCGGGCGAGGTCCGCCACCTCCATCTCCTCCGTCTCGGCCTGGCAGGCGAGGCGCAGCACCATCGGCAGGTTGACGCCCGTCAGCACCTCGACCTTCCCCATCTGGAAGAAGGTCATGGCGATGTTGCACGGGGTGCCGCCGTACATGTCGGTGAGGATGAGCACCCCCTGTCCGGCATCGAGCCGCTCGAGGGCCGCCGCCACCTTGGCCCGCGCCTCGTCGAAGCCGTCGCTCCATTCGAGCGACAAAGCCTCGAAACCGTCGAGGCGGCCCGAGATGACGCTGGCCGCCGAGAGCAGCTCGCGCGCCAGACCGCCGTGCGTCAGAATCAGCTTGCCGATCATCGTTGCCAGATCTCGCCCAAAGCCTGTTAACCCGCCGCCGTTGCCACCGATTCCTCAGCGCGCGATGTCGCGGTGGATCAGCCGCGCCGGCCAGCCCCGCTCGTCGAGCGCGCTCTTCAACCGCTCGCTGACGGCGACCGACCTGTGACGCCCGCCGGTGCAGCCGATCGCCACCGAGAGATAGCTCCGGTTCTCTCGGCGGTAACGCGGCAGAAGATAGCTCAGCAGGTCCGCGAGCCGCGCCACCAGCTCCGCGAAGTCCGGCTGCCGGTCGAGATAGGCCCGCACGTCCGCGTCCTGTCCCGTCTGCTCCCGCAAACCCGGCACGAAGTGCGGATTCGGCAGGAAGCGCACGTCGAAGAGCAGGTCGGTGCCGTACGGGATGCCGTGCTTGAAGCCGAAGCTCACCAGGGAGACTACCATCCCCGGCTCCTCGCCCGGGTTGCTGGCGAAATCGCGGTAGACCTGGCTGCGGATCTCGTGGATCGACCACTCGCTGCTGTCGAACACCATGTCCGCCATGGCGCGCAGCTCGGCGAGCACCTCGCGCTCCCGCCGGATGCCCTCGATCACCGGCAGGTCGGGTGCCAGCGGGTGCGGCCGGCGGGTCTCGGAGAAGCGGCGCACCAGCACCTCGTCGGAGGCTTCGAGGAAGAGCAGCGTCGGCTCGATGCGCTCGCGGTCGATCTCGGCGAAGAGGCGCGGGAACTCCTCGGCGAAGCCGGTGGCGCGGACGTCCGCCACCACGGCGATGCGGTCGTGCCCGCGCACCAGCTCCAGCGGATTGTCGAGGAACTGCCGCAGCAGCGGCAGCGGCAGGTTGTCCACCGTGTAGTAGGAGAGGTCCTCGAAGCACTTGGCGACGACGCTCTTCCCCGAGCCGGAGAGGCCGGTGATGACGACGAGCTTAGCTTTGGCGGGACGCGGGGGCTTTGCGGTTTCGCTCAAGCTGAGCCTCGAGTTTGCGCGCGAACTCCCGGGCCGAGTGGTGACCCTGGGTCTTCAAGACGTGATTGCGGGCCGCGATCTCCACCAGGATGCTGATGTTGCGGCCCATGGCGACCGGCATGCGGATGTAGGGGCAGGGCGTCTCCAGGATGTGGAACAGGGTCTCGTCGAGCCCCAGGCGGTCGTAGGCGCGGCCGTCCTGCCAGTGCTCCAGCTCGATGACCAGGTCGATTTGCGTGCGCTCGCGCACGGAGGCGAGGCCGAAGAGGTCCTGGACGTTGATGATGCCGATGCCGCGCAGCTCCATGTGGTGGCGCAGCGGGCCTTCGCTGTAGCCGACGAGCTCGCCGTTCGGGTAACGCTTGACCTGCACCCGGTCGTCCGCCACCAGGCTGTGGCCGCGGGTGATGAGGTCGAGCGCCGACTCGCTCTTGCCGACGCCGCTCTCGCCGATCAACAGCACGCCCAGGCCGTAGATCTCGAGCAGCACGCCGTGCAGCGAGGTCGAGGGCACCAGATGGTCCTCGAGGAAGACGCTGATCCCCTTGATGACGGAGGACGACAGCTCGGGCGAGGAGAGCACGGGCACCTCGCGGCTCTTGCAGAGGGCGAGGAAGCCGGGCAGCGGCGCGATGCCCTTGGTGACCACGAACACCGGCACCGGCAGGCTGGTGATGCGGTCCAGGCGCTCGCGGCGCTCCTTCTCGCGCAGCGTCTTCAGGTACTCCGTCTCGCTCTCGCCGACGATCTGCACGCGGCCGGGCTTGACGTAGGCGTAGTAGCCGGCGAAGGCGAGGCCCGGCTTCTGCACCCGCGGATGGGTGATCAGGTTGTCCAGGTGGCTCTCGCCCGAGAGCACGGAGAGATGGAGGTAGTCCAGCTCTTCCTCCAGCAACTCCGCCACCCGCACGGCGCCGGCCGGCTGCTCGTTGGCCATCAGGTTCCCTCGTCCCGCAGCAGATCGTACACCTCTCCCGGCTGGCGCAGGGCGAGGACGCGCTCGGCGTGCCGGTCCGCCCGCACCCAGCGCGAGATCGCCGCCAGGATCTGCAGGTGCTCGGCCGGCGCGCCGTCGGGCGAGACGACGAGGAAGAGCACCTTCACCGGCTGGCCGTCCGCGGCGCCGAAGTCGACGCCGCCCGGGACCAGTCCCACGGCCACGATGCCGTGCGTGAGGCCCGGCAGCTTGCAGTGCGGGATGGCGATGCCGGCGCCGATGCCGGTCGAGCCGAGCTGCTCGCGCTCCCACAGCCGCTGGAAGAGCCCCGCCCCGCTCGCCACCAGGCCCTGGCCGGCGATGCGGTCGGCGAAGGCGCGCAACACCTCCGGGCGGTCCGCCGCCGGCAGATCCGGGAAGATCAGCTCCGGCCGAATCAGCGACCCGAGGCGCACCCTCAGAGCTCGGGGGCGATCAGCCCGTAGTTCCGGTCCTTGCGTTTGTAGAGGACGTTGAGCCGGTCGCTGGCGGCGTCGCGGAACACCACGAAGCCGTGCTCCGAGCCGTCCAGCTCCAGCGCCGCCTCCTCGATCGTCATCGGCTTGATCGGCAGGTGGCTGGTCTCGATCACCCGCGGCGCGCCGCCGCCGCCGACGCTCTCCTGGTCGAGGACCTCGACCGGCCAGCGGTGATTGCCGCCCCGCCGCCGCTTGTGCTTGTCGACGAGCTTGCCGTGCGAGCGCCGGGCCTGCTCCTCCACCTTGGTGGCGGCGCGCTGCACGGCGTCGAGCAGGTTGCCGTCGCTCTCCTCTGTGCCCTGCAGCACGCCGAGGCGGTGGGTGACGTGCAGCTCGGCGACGTGGCGGTGGCGCTCGGTGCCCAGGGTGACGCGCGTCTCCAGCGGCTCGTCGAGGAACTTCTCCAGCTTGCGCAGCTTCGCCTCCACCGCGCGGCGGAGGCGGTCGTCGACCTGGACGTTGCGGCCGATGATCTCGGTCTTCATCTCATCTCCAGGGAGTCATCTCCAAAAAGAGCGCTAGAAGATCTGCTTGCGGTCGGTGGACGAAGGGATGCTCAGCTCGTCGCGGTACTTGGCCACGGTGCGGCGGGCGATCTGGATGCCCTCGCGGTTGAGGATGCGCATCAGCTCGCTGTCGGAGAGCGGGCGCTTGGGGTCCTCGGCCTGGATGAGCTGCTCGATCTTGCGCTTGACGGTCAGCGAGGAGATGTTGTCGCCGTACTCGCGGTCGATGCCGCTGTGGAAGAAGAACTTCATCGGGAACAGGCCGCGCTGGGTGTGGATGTACTTGTTCGACACCACGCGGCTGACCGTCGACTCGTGCATGCCGATGTCCTCGGCCACGTCGCGCAGCACCATCGGCCGCAGGTGCTCGATGCCGCGGTCGAGGAAGTCGCGCTGCTGGCGGACGATCGACGCCGCCACCTTGTAGATGGTGCGCTGGCGCTGGTCGAGGCTCTTGATCAGCCACACCGCCGAGCGGATCTTGTCCTTGATGAACTGCTGCGCCTCGCTCTGCCGGCCCTCGCTGCGCATCGTCGCCAGCATGCGGCGGTAGGCGCGGCTGACGCGCAGCCGCGGCATGCCGTCGTCGTTGAGCTGGATGACGTACTCGTCGCCCACCCGGCGCACGAAGACGTCGGGCTCGATGTAGTGCGGCCGGTCGGTGCTGAAGCGCCGGCCGGGGTGGGTCTCCAGCGT
Organism: Thermoanaerobaculia bacterium; assembly: GCA_036558045.1. GTDB lineage: Bacteria > Acidobacteriota > Thermoanaerobaculia > Multivoradales > UBA5704 > DATARR01. Next base: position 4,028 of record DATBGJ010000207.1, on the reverse strand, counting down.
GCGCACCAGCTCGACCGCCTCCTCCAGCTCCGGCAGCTCGACGCCGAGCTTCTTCGCCACCGCCGGGAACTGCCGCCGCAGGAAGAGGTCCCAGGCGTCGGCGACCATGCGGCGGGCGAGCGCGTCCTCGGGGATCTCCTGGATGTCCATCTGCAGCAGCAGGCTCTCGCGCAGGTCGACGCAGGCGATGCCCGGCGGATCGAAGCCGCGGACGAGGCGCAGCGCCTCCTCGACCTCCTCCATCGTGTAGTCGTGCTGCTCGCCGTTCTGGTCGCCCATCGCCCGGATCTCTTCCGGCGAGGCCATGAGGAAGCCGTCGGGGCTGAGGTTGCCGATGATCATCTCGGCGATCTCGCGCTGGCGGGGCTCCACTTCCGCCATGTGGAGCTGCCAGAGGAGGTGGTCGTTGAGGTCCGGCTCGCGGGTGAGGCTGTTCTCGATCGGCGGCTCCTCGCGCTCCTCCATCATCGACGAGGTGCCGGGTCCTTCCCAGTAGTCGCCGAAATAGGCGTCGAGGTCGATGTTCTCCATCGACTTCTCGTGGTCGAGCTCCTCGCCGTTGGTCTGCGCCTCCGCCGGCGCCGCCTCCTCCTCGCGGGCGGGCTCCTCCTCCGGGGTCTCCGCCGACTCCTCGAGGACCGGGTTCTCCACCAGCTCCTGGGTGAGGAGCGTCTCCAGCTCCATACGGGTCATCTGCAGAAGCTTGATCGCCTGCTGCAAAGAAGGCGTCATCACCAGCTTCTGCGCCAGCTTCAGGGATAGTTTCTGCTCTAACGCCATGCAGCCCAGCCCTACAGGGTGAAGTCCTCGCCCAGATAGATCTTGCGCACCTGCGGGTCCGTCGAGAGCTCCGGCGGGGTGCCGGCTCGCAGGATTTCGCCGTTGTTGATGATATAGGCCCGGTCGGTTATTTTCAATGTTTCCCGCACGTTATGGTCGGTGATCAGGATGCCGATGCCCATCGCCTTCAGGTGCCGCACGATACCCTGGATGTCGAGCACCGCGATCGGGTCGATGCCGGCGAACGGCTCGTCGAGAAGGATATACCACGGGTTGATCACCAGGGCGCGCGCGATCTCCACCCGCCGCCGCTCGCCGCCGGAGAGCAGCGCCCCCTTGGTCTTGCGCACCCGCGACAGGCCGAGGTCGGCGATGAGCTGGTCGATGCGCCGCTCCTGCTCGGCGTGCGAGAGGTCCAGCGTCTCGAAGATGGCGCGCAGGTTGTCCTCCACCGACAGGCGGCGGAAGACCGAGGGCTCCTGGGGCAGGTAGCTGATGCCGCGCTGCGCCCGCAGGTACATCGGCAGCTCCGTGATGTCCTCCTCGCCGAGGAAGACGTTGCCCGAGTCGGGCGGCGTCAGGCCGACCACCATGTAGAAGGTGGTGGTCTTGCCCGCGCCGTTGGGCCCCAGCAGGCCGACGATCTCCCCCGGGCCGACCTCGATCGACACCTCCTGCACGACGGCCCGGCCGCGGTAGATCTTGCGCAGGTTGGAGGTCGAGAGCTTCTGCGGCACCTCCGTCATCGGCCCTCCCCCTGCGGGCTCGGGCTGGGCGCCGCCGCCGCGGGAGCGGCCTCGTCCTTGCCCTTCACCTCCACCCGGCCGTCGTCGATGAAGTAGAGCGCCCGCTTGCCCCGCACCTGGTTGCCGTCGCGGTCGCTCATCACCACCGGATCGCCGAAGAAGTCCACCTGCCGCTGGGCCACGTGGTAGATCGCGCGCTGCCCCTCGACGCGGCGCCCCACCTTGGGATCGTTGAGCTTGGTGTCGCCGGTGCAGGTCATGGTCTCGGCCTGGTGGTCCTTGTCGAGGTCCACCTGCAGCCGCTGGCAGGAGAGGGTCTTCCCCTCCTGGTCCACGCGCACGTTGCCGGAATAGACGAGCACGCCCGCCTTCTGCTGGTAGCTCATGTCGGCGGCGAGCACCTGGATGCGGCTGCGCGGCTGCCCGCCGGTTCCCTTTGGCTGATTGCCCTGCCGGCGGCCGCCCGGCTCGTTGACCTTCGCCGTCTGCTCCGGGGTGGGGAACCACAAGGTCTTGACGCCGCCGCCGGCGGTGAGCTGGTCGGCCTCCTTGTCTCCCCGCAACTCGGGCGCCAGCAGCAGGTTCTCGCCGCGCCAGGCGCGGACGTCGCCGCGGAAGAGGAACGACGAGGGCTGCTGCCGCCAGAAGGCCTCCTGCGATTCGACGTGCACCGGGCCCTCGCCTTCCGAGAGCGGCGTTCCCGAGAGCGCGGTCTCCTCCACCTTCTGCAGCACGGCCTTGACGCCGCCGCGCGCGCTGGCGATGCGCTGGTCGGTGTTGTACACCACCCGCGGCGCCTCCATCTGGCCGCGGTCGCTGACGATGGTGACGGGCGCGCCGGCGAACTCGCCGCGGCCCTCGTCGAGGTTGAGCGAGCCGTGGTTGCCGGTGGCGGTGACCGGCCCGTCGCGATAGACGACGTTGCGGTCGAGGTTCACCGTGGCGAGCTGCCCGTCCGGCCGGAAGCTCGCCGAAGCCCGCTGGCCGTTGGCCTGGCGCACCACCGGCGGCTTGTCCGGCGGCCGCGAGGTCTCGCGGATCTCGACGCCGCCGAAAGCCTCGGCGTTGCTCAGCACGCCGGCGGCGAGCATCCCCTCGATGCGGCGCGCCGTCAGCGTGCGCACGACCCCCGGCCCGACGGCTTCGAGGCTCGCCTTGCCGCCTTCCAGCGGGCCTTCGAGCTCGACGCGCCGCACCTGGTTGCCCTCGGGCTGGAAGAGCACGGCGAGGTCCTTGCCGCCGAAGCGCACGCGCGTCGGCTGGGGGGCGCCGCCCGCGGGCTGCACCGAGGCCCGGGTCTCGCCCTTGATGTCCCAGAGGGCGTGGACGAACTTGAGCGTGCTCTCGTCCTCCGAGAGATTGCCGAAGATGCGGCGGGCGGAAAGCCAATCCTGCCCGCGCCGCAGGTTGGCGCCGCCCTCGACGCGGATCCAGCGCTTCTTGCGCTCGTAGAGCAGGCGCTGCGCGGAGAGCGACACCGGCGTCGCGGCGCCGGGGATGCTCTCCACCGTCGCGCCCTCCTGCAGCACGTAGACCTCGTCCGGCAGGTCGAACTGCAGCTTGCCCGCGTGCACCACGTACTTGCCGCCGTAGCGGATCTCCGCGGCGCCGCGGCTGACCACCCGGTTGCCCTTCTGCTTCAGGTCGAGCCGGGCGGTGCGCAGCTCGAGGTTGGCGGGGCCCTTGAGCAGGACGTCGCCTTGGAGCGCGCCTTCGTTCTCCTCGCGGTTGAAACTCGCCTTGCGGCTCTCCACGTGGTAGACCTGACCCTCGCGGTCGTAGAGGGTGAGGGCCACGCCGTCGAGGAACAGGGTGCCCTCGCGGTCCGCCTTCACGCTCTCGCCGCGGATGTGGAAGATCGGCCGCTTCCCCTCGGTGAAGGTGTAGTCGAAGTCCTCGCCGATCAGCGTCATGCCCTTGCCGGCCTTGGTCTCGGCCTCGTGCGCGGGAGCCTCCCGGTGCAGGCCGGCGCGGCCGAAGAGGAACAGGCCCACCACCGCCAGCACCAGGAGCACCAGCGCCGCGAGCAGCAGCTTGCGGAATCCGGCGACGGGGGATCTGGCTTTGCGTGGCATGGCCGTTGAATTCTAAGCGCTCCTCAACGTCTATTTCGGGAAAAGCCGCTCAGGCAGGCCGGCTGTCCACCAACCGCAGCACGGGTCCGCCGCGGTAGGTGTCGTTCTCGACAGAGGCAAGAACCTCGAAAGGCCCGCGCAGACTTCCCGCGCGCTCTCCCCAACGCCAGCCCACCAGGTCCACCATCGCGCCGTCCTCGCCGCGCGCGCGCGCCGAGAGATGGCCGTTGCCGAACGGCCGCGGCTCGCCCTGCAGCCGCAGCGGCCCGGTGCGCACCAACGGCCGCGGGTTCCCCTGGCCGAAAGGCTCCAGCGCCGCGAGCTGCGCCAGCAGGCCGTTCGTCACCTCGCGCGGCGGCAATTCCAGCTCGTACTCGATGCGGTGGGCGAGCAGCTCCGCCGGCCAGGCGGCGCCCGCCTCCTCCCA